>DATALT010000001.1 GCA_036260945.1 Candidatus Babeliales bacterium | reverse complement strand
CTCAGCACACTAAAGGTTCCATTGCAGCACGCAGCCAACGAGGAGAATGTTCCGCTCGCATTGCTAGCCAGTGCGCCAAGAATTGTCCATGTCTGCTGGAACTCACTATTAATAGTTGCACAGCATGCTGTTAAAGTATTTCTAACGTCAGAAATTGCCGTAAACGTTGCCTGTTCATTAGAGATAATCGTTTGCTGGTTTGCAATTATAGCGCCCAATGAACTAAAAGTTCCATTACAACAAGCGGTCACCGATGTAAACACCCCACTCAAATCAACGACGGCACTTATTTCTAAGTTTGCTAAAATTGTCCATGTTTGCTGGAATTCACTATTAATAGTTGCGCAACATGCTGTTAAAGTAGTTTTTATATCGGCAAGAGAGCTAAAGGTGCTATTGCAACATTCATTAATTACAGAAAAAACAGGGCTGAAATCAACTGATGCAGTAATTTGCAAATTAGCAAGCGTAGTCCACGTTTCCTGAAATTCTCGTGCAATAGCTTCGCAGCATTCAATCAGTTCTTGATCGATAGTATTTACTTCAGTTTTAATTAGACCGAGAAGCGCCAACATCTGGCCCAAATCACAGCAACTTCCGCACCCACTTACTGCACCATCACCAATGAAAGGAGCATCAAGACGCGGTGCTTTTGTAGCATCGTTAACCTGTCCAAAAAATTTTAGCAACGATGGCATAACAACTAAAATATCTTGAGCACAAACATCATAATTTTCACTATTTAACGATCCCAAGCATCGTTCTAATGCCGCACTCACTTCTTTGCCAGAATTAGCGGCTATGCCAGACTCTTTGACAAGTAACAAAGTGCTGCGAAAATCAGCTGGTTCAGGAACTGTTATGAGTATTGGATCGTTATTACTATAAACAGATGCATTAATTGATAGAATTACAACATAAAATAAAATAAAAAATATGCGCGTAAAAGGAAATCGATTGCCCATTCTTCTCTTCCTGTTTTAAAACCAACGGATCTTTTGAAAAACTACGTAGCTAATGGATTAGTTGTCAACCATTTAGTTTTCATGCAAGCTTTTGGATATTCAAACGTAGGAACATTGAATGATCGTCCATTCCGAACCATTATTTGTAATTATTTTTGGTGATAAGCGCTCTGGATTTATACCACGCAATTATCATGCGCTCGCCAATTCACAAGAAATTTTGAAAGAAGCCCCATTTATGCAATGCAAAAAATGGGGGATAGATTCGCTTGGAATCCTTCATCAAACGCACAGCACACAGGGTTTGCATATTGATACTTACGAGCAGGCGGAGCAGCTTAAGCCATTTAAACATGAAGCTGATTTTAGCCTTACTCAACTTATTGGAGTAGGACTGGCTGTTGTTTCGGCAGATTGTTTGCCGCTCATTTTATATGATAAGAAAAATCATGCGATCGCCAACGTTCACGCTGGTTGGCGTGGCTCGGTCGATGGCATCGCCTCCATTGCCTTTGAGCGAATGAAAAGCATATTTGGATCGGAGGCTGAAAACATGCGAATTTTTCTGGGGCCATCTGCAAAACGGTGTTGCTATAGCGTCGGCGCCGACGTGCAAGACAAAGTTGGAAATTTTTCTTTCAAAGACGAAGTGCTTCAGCAGATGGGCGATTTAGTGATGTTTGATCTGCCACTTTTCAATAAACTGCAACTTGAAAGTATGGGGATTGCGAAAGATGCATTTAATGATGCGTATAATATCTGCACTATTCATACCGACTCGTTCAATTCTTATCGACGTACGCAATCTCCAGAACGACAAAGTACGATTGTCGCGCTAAGATAATTAATAGCTATGTCCCTTACTCATTATCGCTGGGGTACTTTTTATTGTGCGAGTACCATATCTATGTTAGATTGAGTACATTAAGTAAGTTTTTATTCTATAGGATTTTCCAATGATAGCCCGTCTTTTATCAATTGTTATTGGCACCAATAACGCACGTCAGTTGCGCAAAATTGATCCTATCGTCAGAGAGATAAATAATTTTGAGCCAGCAATTTCTGCTCTCACCGATGATCAATTGACTGCAAAAACTAATGAATTTCGTGAACAATTATCTCAAGGAAAAACACTTGATGATATTTTGCCGGAAGCTTTTGCTGTTGTTCGTGAAGCAGCGCGCCGCACACTCGGCCAACGGCATTTTGATGTACAGTTAATTGGCGGATATGTTTTGCATCAAGGGAAAATCGCTGAAATGAAAACTGGCGAAGGCAAAACATTAACTTCAACGCTTGCACTTTATTTAAATGCACTAGCGGGAAAGGGCGCACATCTTATCACCGTCAACGATTATTTGGCAAAACGAGATGCTGAATGGATGAGCCCTATTTATAATCTTTTGGGATTGACCGTCGGCGTCATACAAAATCAGATGAACGATGCAGAAAGAAAAAAAGCGTACGATGCCGATATTACTTACGGCACCAATAACGAATTCGGTTTTGATTATTTGCGCGATAACATGAAATTTCGCCTGCAAGATTATGTGCAGCGCGATCTTCATTATGCGATCGTGGACGAAGTTGACTCTATTTTAATCGACGAAGCACGAACACCGCTTATTATTTCTGGCGCTGCTGATAAATCGAGTAATCTTTACATTGATGTGAATGCAGTTATTCCGCGGCTTAAGCCAGTGACAGATTATGAAGTTGATGAAAAAGCGCGTAGCGTACAAATGACCGAAAGCGGCATCGATAAAATAGAAGCTGCTTTGGGAATTGATAATCTTTATGATGTAAAAAATTTAAATTTATTGCACCACGTTAATCAGGCGTTGAAGGCACACGCACTTTTCAAAGTTGATGTGGACTATGTCGTTAAAGATAATCAAGTATTAATAGTTGATGAGTTTACCGGTCGCATACTCCAGGGACGCCGTTATAGCGATGGATTACATCAAGCGCTTGAAGCAAAAGAAGGCGTTGCTATAGAACGAGAAACGCAAACGCTTGCCTCTATTACGCTACAAAATTATTTCCGGATGTATAAAAAGTTAGCCGGCATGACCGGAACTGCATTAACCGAAGCGGAAGAGTTTCACAAAATTTACAAACTCGATGTCATCAGCATTCCAACGCATCGAGCAATGATCAGAATTGATCAGCCAGATATTATATTTTTGACAAAAAATGCAAAATATAAAGCGATTGTTGCCGATATAAAAGAGCGGCATAAAAAAGGCCAACCTGTTCTTATTGGTACTATTGCGATCGAAACATCTGAGTTACTCAGTAATATTTTAACTGCCAATCATATACCTCATGAAGTGCTTAATGCTAAGCAACATGCGCGCGAAGCAGAAATTGTTGCGCATGCTGGCGAAATCGGACGCGTAACAATCGCCACAAACATGGCAGGACGCGGTACCGATATTAAATTAACGACAGATTCAGTATCTGCTGGTGGCTTATATATTCTGGGTACAGAGCGACATGAAAGTCGTCGCATCGATAATCAGCTGCGCGGCCGCTCAGGGCGTCAAGGCGATCCTGGCGAATCTCGTTTTTACATCTCACTTGAAGATGATCTAATTCGTATTTTTGCTGGCGATAGCATTAAGAAAAATATGCAACGCTTTGGTATGACCGAAGATGAGCAAATCGAATCAAGCTTTATCTCGAAAACAATTGAACGTTCGCAAGAAAAAGTTGAAAAGCATAATTTTGAAATTCGCCGTCAGCTTATTGAATATGATGATGTGCTTAATCAACAGCGTATGGTTATTTATGGCTATCGCAAATCGATTCTTGAAGGCGAAGAACAAATTTCACTTTTTGTTCGAGATTTAATTAGTGAATCAACGCAAGATTTAGTTGCAGAATTCTGCCCGAATCGAACCGTAACAAACGACGGTTACGCACAAATCATTCACGCTGTGAGCGTCATTACCGGTATTGCTGCTGGTGATATTGAAAAAGAAAATTTCAGTAAAGCTACAAGTGAAGCATTAGAGGCGGACGTCATTAATTTCTTGCTCATGAAATATGATCTTTATCATAACGGCCCAGAAACTGAAGCGCTTCACGAAGCCGAAAAATGGCTGATGCTCGAAATAATTGATCAAGCGTGGAAGCAGCATATGCTCAATTTAGATAATCTGAAAGAAGGAATCGGATTGCGCGGATGGGGGCAAAAAAATCCTCTTATAGAATATAAAAAAGAAGCATTCTTTATGTTCCAAGATATGATGAAGAGTGTTCGTATTGAAATTATCAATCATATTTTCCATTTAAATCTAGAACGTTTCAACAAAGCCGAACTTGAGCAAAAACGTCAACGAGAACTCAGCCAATTAAACCTAATTTCTGGTGATACATCTGCACAAGAAAATGGAAACAAGCCAGCGCCAAAACAAAAGAACGGCCCTGACGCTGGGCGCAATGAACCATGCCCATGCGGATCTGGCAAAAAATTCAAAAAATGCCACGGACAGTAGCCGATCTCCATTTTAAAATTGTTATCGCGAAAAACCCTCCGAAAAAAAATCGGAGGGTTTTGTTTTTTTAATGCTTCACAATTTAGGAATGGGGTCGCTGCGACATGATTTTTAATCTGCAGCGGGTAAACTATAATGATATTCCCCATTTAGCCCAAATAACAATTCGTTCCAACGCTAAATTATCGGATGCAAATTCGTATCCACCACCAATCCCAACGAACATTGGCCGTTTACAGCCATCCCAATTATAACCAACCGATGCGTATAAAATGTTTGAAACCGTTGATGGATGCGCTGCCGAACTTAAATTGAGATCGCCCGGTTGAATAGAATTCGAATTATACTCTTGCGCAGTTAGGGGTCCGACCGTCGAACCATTAAATGCTTCTCGTATCGTTATCGCACGATTCACGCTCGCGGCTACTGGTGGTGCGGAAGTCAATGCAATGCCGGTTGGAAATGGATCAAAAAGTTTTACTTTTTCGCATTGGCGTCCCCAGAAATTTGAGCCTGCTTCGATCTCCCAGTGGCACCATCTTATACCAATTGCAGAATTGAAATTGATCGTAAAGCGAGGACTTACGTGCACGCGTTGCGTGAAAACATTTATACCTTCAAAGGCAGCTGAAGCAACCGCGTCACTAAAACTTCTGTAGACAGATTGATAGCGACTCCATTGTTTATCGTATAAATCAAAGGAACGCGTTTGTCTATTGGTAAAAAGATAGCGTCCGTTAAAATCCATCGCGGAATAAAAAGTTCGATTTTTTTCTGGGCATCGCAAGAATTCAGAATAAAGCGAGCCACCCCACATCACGCCAAAATGGTGATTATTACCAACCACTGGTTCAAAAACAAACTCTCCAGTCGGTGTATTGCCCGTAGGGATGACAAGTCCAACGTACCCATATGCACCGTCAACATAATCACACGTCCAATCATATCCCAATTTAAATTCTATATCGCCGATTCCGGTTTCATGCCTTGCTCCATCAATTTTTCCAAACATCCATCCAGAACCAGTTACCGCACCAAATTGATTTTCCAATTTTTGTATACCGGTAAATGCCTCTTTAACCGAAATATTTATGCCGTCATTCAGTGGTTCAAAATCTTCATTGACGAGCACTTCCGTTAAACGCATATCATTTTTTACATAAAGAAAGGGAAATGAAAGTTCAATCCACCAACGTTTTTCGCATGGATCCCACCCAAAAAACTGAATCCAATCAATACCAATTCCGGCATACGTTTGCTGCGGCTTAAACGCAACTGCACTTTTAAAGCCGGGCGTTCCAGGAGCGCTAATAATATCAAAAAAATAAGGAATCACATCACGAAAAAGAGGATTAACAGCAGGAGGAATACCACCTCCAGAAGCAGTATCTTCCGCAAATATAAGCATACTTTTATCAAATGGCATAAAAAATCGAGCAAGATCTTGCTCATTCGTTGACTGACCGCCAAACGCGACCAATTGCAAAGCTCCCCGCCAACCAGTTTCAAAGCGTTGCGCACGATCATTTCTAAAAAGTGTTATTTTTTCTGGCGAGCATGTTTGAAACGGTGCACGAACCGAAAAAAAAGTTTGTCCCGAAGTATCAGCTATGAGCGCCTGCGCGCTCATTCCGAATAAAGAAATCAATATTATTTTTTTCATTACTATTCCGATCTCATTAAATTTTAAAAATGCAGCATGTACGCCTCAGTTGGAAGCGTGTCCAGAAATAACCAAACTCCGAGTTGTTTATTTAGTCTCGCAAAAGATTAATGATCGGTGCAATTATTTTTTTTATAAAACTTTTTCGATTAAAATTCCCGGCTGCGCAATTGCATCCTGCTGTTTAAAGAAAACTAGCGCAGATTTTAAAAGAAATTCTAAGTCGGAATACCGCGGCTGCCACTGCAAGATAGTTTTTGCCTTAATCGGATCGGCAACAAGGGTATGTGGATCTCCGGCACGTGGTTCCGAAATCAATGTATGCACGGTTGTTCCTGAAACACGCTGCACACCGTCGATCATTTCTTTGATCGAGTATCCAGAACCAGTTCCCAAATTAAACGCGTCAGATGGATTACCGCGCGCAAGATGTTCCAATGCCAATAAGTGTGCATTGGCAATATCAAGAACATGCACAAAATCACGCACGGCACTGCCATCTCTTGTTGGATATGAAGACCCAAAAATCGTAAACGGTTCGCGCATTAATGCCGCTTTTAAAAGCAATGGAATGAGATGAGTTTCCGGTTTGTGTTGTTCGCCAAGCCCTTCTTCAGGCAATGCTCCCGCTGCATTAAAATAGCGCAAAGCTATATAGCGTAATCCGTATGCATCGCTTGCATCTGCAAGAATTTCTTCAACCATCGCTTTAGTTCGGCCATAAGGGCTCATAGGGTTAATTGGATGCGCTTCTGTTAGTGGCAAAAATAGCGGCTGGCCGTACACAGCGCAACTTGAAGAGAAAATTATATTTTTGACATTCGCACGGAGCATTTGATCAATAAGAGTAATTGTTTTCGCAACATTGTTTTCATAAAAAGAAATCGGATCGCGCACTGAAATACCAACCTCGATCGATGCAGCACAATGCACCACTGCAGCAATCGAATAATTTGTAAAAATATTTTTTAAAATTTCAGTATTTGCATAATCACCGTTAATTACCGTTGCCCACGATGGATTAAAATGTTGACCATGCACAAACGAATCTAGAATAACGACGTGGTAATTCGCGCGGGCGCACAGCAATCCAATATGCGAACCGATATATCCGGCCCCGCCAGTAATCAAAATAGTTGGTTTATTCATTAAACATCTTTCATTGACCATATGAAAAACGCGCATCCCTCGATGCACCCAGGCTTCGCTTATAGCTTCGCCGGGCACTCGGGATGAAGCGTGATTTGATTCCATTACAAATTTCTTAATAGCCCAAATGAAAAAATAAATCCTGCGCTCGTCCCGAGTGTTTTGCGAAACCGTACAACAGTGAGCAAAATGTATCGAGGAATGCGAAGATTGGAGGATCATACAAAAATTAAATTTGGATGGCGAGAAAAAAAAGAAGGAGAGGTTTCCCTCTCCTTCTTTTTGCTTAGTAAAGCTACTTAATTACTTAAGTAAATCCGGTATTCCAGCAAGTCCATTAACTTCAGTTTTTTCAACTTGAGAAAGATTCTTGCCGGCGTCTTGGACCGCAGCAACCGCAGTTTTAACTGCAGCGGCAGCATTCCTAACATCCTGGCTTAATCCGCCGCGAACTGGCACAACCGGAATAATTGGTGCTTGGGTACCCGCAATCTGAGTTACATCTTGGATTAATCGAGTGAACGCGCGATTCCCTCTCCAGGTACCAAGTCTATCCAATACCATCTGTGCTTGTTCCGGATTATTGGAATCCTTTGCCTTTTGCAATGCTGCTGCGACTTCATCAAATGTACTATATTGTGTAACAGCAGCCTGCGCAATACCTTGGATCAAACAGCTTGCTAGAATGAAGAATGATAATAGTTTCTTCATCTATATCCCTCTCAGTTAGATGGATACGCCGATTTTGCCCCAAACCATCCAGCGTTGCAATACCGAGTTGCACGAAGCGAATTCATACGAACCGCCAAGTCCTGCAAAGATTGGCCAGCATCCGCACATATCAAAGTTGTAACCAGCTGAGCCATAAATCGTGTGCGACAGTGCGCATGGATTAGCCGCTGATTCTAAGTTAATGTCGCCTGCTTGTATAGAGTTATTTACATAATCCGTTGCAAGCGTTCCGCCAACAATATTTGATCCTGCAAATGTTTCGCGAATAGTAACTGCACGATTGATTCCAGCGACTGGGTTGCCCGTAGTGTTGTCAAAACCAGTAAGTGCTACAACGCCATTAACCCATGGAGTTTTGAGGCTTACTTTTTCGCATTGGCGAGCCCACATATTGTAGCCAGCTTCAAGTTCCCAACGGCAAACATCAAAGGTCAATGCAGAGTTCATATCGAAGGTCCAACGAGGATTTACACGCATTTTTTGTGTAAATAAGTCTATGCCTTCAATTGGTGCTGTTGAAGCAGCATCTGCAGCGCTGGTGTATACTAATGAATAACGGCTCCATTGCTTGTTGTAAAGATCAAATGAACGTGTTTGCGTATTACGGAACAAGTAGCGACCGTTTGTTTCGAGGTTCCACATTAAGTGTCTATCGCCATCGCAACCGCGCCATAGTTCAAAGCCCAACGCGCCGCCCCACATTACGCCAAAGTGATGGTTGTTACCAATAATTGGCTCGAACACATATTCACCTTTTGGTTTGTTACCTGTTGGGATAACAACGCCAACGTATCCGTATGCATAGCATGTCTCTTCACAAAGCCAGTCGTAACCAAGTTTGATTTCAACGTCAGCTACGCCTGTTTTTGAACGAGAACCATCAATTTTGCCAAAATTAAATCCAGAACCGGTAACCACACCACCAGCGCCTGTCGCAAATGGCTTACCTGTACCTGTATTACCGCTGAAAGCTTGTGTTACGTTGAAGTTAACAGCTGAACTTAAAGCTGTTCCTTGAACTAAGACGGTTTCCGTCAAACGCATATCGTTCTTAACATTAAGAACTGGGAACGATAGCTCGAACCACCAACGTTTATCGCATGGATCGCAATTCCATCCAAAATATTGAATCCAATCAAATCCGCCACCAACGTATGTTTGGCGAGGATTGAAACTCACTCGGCTTGCAAAGTTGTGGCCACCCGTTTGGATATTGAAATTGACAGCATTCACATCGCGGAAGAATGGATTTATTGCTGTCGGTGTACCGCCACCGCCGTTGATGCCCGTTGCACCTTGTTGCTCAGCAAAAATTAGTTCATTAACTGCACCAGAAGCATGAACGCCACCAGGCAAGAAGAACTTAGCAAGCTTTTTGCCCTTGGTTGAACGACCACCAAATACTACTGCTTGCATTGCTCCCATCCAGCCATCTTCTTTGGCTTTTGCTCGCATATTTCTGAAAAGAGTTATTTTTTCAGGAAATGCTGATTGGAATGGAGGACGAATTGAGAAGAAGGTATGGCTCGTGAAATCAGCTACTGCTGAAACAGTTACACCAAGCAATAAGAGAGGAATGAGAAATTGTTTTCTCATGGACACTCCTTTTTTGAAAACATTAAACATCTTTACACTCTACCTTACACTTATTTGAGTTCTAACAATTTTAGAACACGCTCGTCAATATTTTTCTGGGCTTTCACCTCCTCGTAGATTTTTTCGGGGGTTGCTCTTTTGATACTTGACTCTTTTCTACCATTATCTGAAAAAAGAAGTCAACTATTTTTTGCAAAGTGCATAAAAATGGAATACGATCAAATCGGCACGCAACAGTATCAATCGGTAAACGTATCGTTATACTGATGTTTATTAAAGCCCTTTGAATAAATGATTCATCCGTAAAGGATTCCGGTAATGATTACCAAAGTTCGCGGCACGCACGATATTATAGATACCACGTTTTTTAATTTTATTATAAAATCAGCAGCTGCCCACTTTAGACGCGCTCATTTTAGTGAGATTGTAACCCCGATTCTTGAACCAACCGATCTTTTTAAGCGGACGCTCGGGCTTGCAACCGATATCGTCTCTAAAGAAATGTTTACTATAAACAGCTCTGGAGATAGTGATGCCATCTGTTTGCGCCCTGAAGCGACCGCCTCAACTATGCGTGCCTTTTTAGAGCACGGCAATCTGAGCACTCCGTTTAAAATATTTTCTCATGGCTCAATGTTCCGGCACGAGCGCCCTCAAAAAGGAAGATTTCGAGAATTTCACCAATTCAACATCGAAATGATTGGAGCCGAAAATATTTCTCACGATGCTTTTTTGCTTTGCCTACTCGATCAGCTTTTCCAAAATACGTTCAAACTTGATACTTATGCATTAATCATAAATTTTTTAGGTTGTTCACAAGATCGGATTGATTTTAAACCAAAGTTGCATGCTTTTTTAGTCGAACATGAAAACGAAATTTGCAACGACTGCAAGGCCCGTAAAGAAAAAAATATTATGAGAGTTTTTGATTGCAAAACTCCAAAATGCCAAGAAATTTATAGGCACGCTCCTTCGATTGCGCAGCATTTATGCATCCACTGCGCCGCTGAATGGCAAAGGCTGAAAGAGCAACTTGAAATTCTCTCTGTTACGTACACCGTCTCGCCCCATTTAGTACGCGGCCTTGATTATTATGAGAAAACGGTTTTCGAATTTACTTCTGCACTTTTAGGTGCGCAAAGCACTTTTTGCGGGGGCGGCCGCTATAATCAATTAGCCACGATGCTGGGGAGCAAGAATGATTATCCTTCAATTGGAGCAGCTATCGGAATTGAGCGGTTGATGCTCATGCTCGAACCAATAAAGGATGCATTGCCCCTTGCGCAAGAACCTGCTTTGCATGCCATTATACCGCTTTCTAAACAACAGCATAATTTAGCGCTCCTGATTGGAGATTTGTTGTTTGACAGTGGATTATGCGTAGAATTACTGCTCGATAGCGATTCTATTAAAAATTCAATGCGTAAAGCAAATAAGCTTGGCGCTCACTATGCTTTAATAATAGGATCAGAAGAACAAGAAAAAGGATTGGTTACGGTAAAAACTATGATGACTGGAATAGAAGAGAAAATTGCACAGCGCGATCTCGTTGCATATTTAAAAAAATAAAGCGCCCAGGAATTTCTTCCCAGGCGCTTTTTATAAGCTAGCCTATGCTTAAATTACTAATTACTTAGTTAGAGCTTGTCTACGTTGAACTATTTCGCGGCTCAAGGCTCTTTGATAAGCTGAATTAGCGTTCACAGCTTTCTCAGCAGCATCTAATTCCGCCACAGTTTTTGCTGTTCTCACAGCTTCTACTGCTTCATCTAAAGTATTGAAAACAAGCTGAGATTGCTCAACAGCATTTGATTGCTGAGTTACAACTGGTTGAGCTTGCTTTTTACCGAAGTATTTATAAGCAAGAGTACCAACTGTACCTATAGTTGCTACACCACCAACTACCGCTGCTGTCGTTTTAGGGTTGTTTGCAACGAAAGCTGGAACATAAGAACCTGCTTTAGTTATCATAGAACCACCAAAAGCTTTAACAGCGAATGCTGCACCCTTAACTGTTTCCATTGAAGGAACAGATACTGATGGCATAGATATTGATGGCATAGAAGGCATATAACCGAAACGGTTAGCTGCGTAAGCTGAAGCTGCAACTGCCGCAGTTGCCGGAACGCTTATAATTGCCGCCTTTTTATAAGGGAAAGCTTGCACGTTTGCAAGGTTGAAGAAAACCGCACCTAGTGCGATATAACGTAATGTATTCATATAACCTCCATTTAGGTTTATTTTAGTTTTACATACAAGACTAGCTTGTTAATAACCAATATAAACGTTTTAAAAGGCCTGTCAACTACTTATTGCATAACTGAATATAATTAATCAAAAAAAGAATCGCTTCACCTTAATTTTGACCTGGAAACCGGGTTAATCAGCTGCTTACTAGAAAAAAAGCCCACGCAAAAAAATAATTGCCAAACTGGCTCCTAAAAGCCCATCTATTCGGTCTAGAATGCCTCCATGGCCAGGCAAAATTGAACCTGAATCTTTCACTCCAGCCCTGCGCTTGAGCCAGGATTCAAAAAGATCCCCAAGAAAAGCACCTATCGAGATAGCAAAAATGTCCGACGCAGTTCGAATTAACGATAGATTAAAAGCCATATGAGCAGCTAAGAGGTACCCAATAAGACAGGTCATTAAGCCTCCAGCAAAACCCTCCCAGGTTTTGCCAGGGCTAATGCCTGGAGCGATCCTATGTATGCCATAGAGCTTACCGACAACATAACTACCCGTATCAAATACAGCGACAATTGCGATAAGAACCAGAAGATCCAGGCGATGCTGACCCTGATTTAGCAAAATCAAAAAGCTCAAAGGAATACCTAGATAAATAAGCAATACAGGCAAAAAAAGCGGGCTAGAGGGCAAAAGCAGTCTTGGCAGCTCAATTGTGCCAGCATAGGCCCATACAAGGGCCAAAAGGATGGAGAAAATAACCCCGGGTGTATAAAAAAAGACCAGCAATATTAGAGCGCTCATTACTAATGCTGTAGCCGCTCTTTTGAAGAATTCCCGGGAAAATAGCTTCATAAAAACCTGCCTTATCTTGCTCATCCTTCGATACACCCAGGCTTCGCTTACAGCTTCGCCGGGCACTCAGGACGAGCGCTAGGGATTTATATTGATTAATTTAGTAAATAGAATTTAAATGCGCTCGTCCTGAGTGATTTCGAATGAAATGAGAAATTGTATCGAAGGATGCGCATATTTTTCACCGTTGCTTGGAAAGAAGAGCAAGAGATTTCCTTAGAAGTTGATCAAACGAATCGTTTGGTGCTTGTTGCCGAATCGTTGCGAGCACTTGGGTAATTTCTTGGCGAGAATAATTAAGCGATTGAAGAGCGTCCGCAAGTTCTTTCCATTGCAACCCACCAGAAATATGATCTGAAGAAATTTTACCGCTTGAAAGAAGCTTTTCTGCTGGCGAACGCAACTGCATGATAAGTTGCTCCGCTTTTTTGGTTCCGATTCCATGAAGAGCAGTAAGTGCATCAAGTGAACCATTCAGTATCGCTTGCAAAAAAGGGCCCGGGCTCATTTGCTCAAGTATGGTAATTGCTATTTTTGGGCCAATTCCCTGACATTTCAAAATAAGTAAAAAAACCTGTCGCTCCTGCACGCTGGTAAACCCAAAGAAAGATGGCCCGTTTTCAGCCGACCAATGCATGTAGCAATGCATTTCTGCTTCTTGATTTATTAATAAAGATGCAGCTGAAGGACTCATGAGTTCAAAACCGACACCCTGCACTTCTAGAGTAACAACGTTTTCTTCTATTGAACGTACCATACCGCGCAAAAAATTAATCATTGTTTGTTTTCCTTAAAACCAGATTTTAATCTAAGCTATACCTAATTTTCAAAAAAAATAAGAATCGCGATCCCCTAACTGGTATAAACAATGACTTTTGTTTGACAATTGCGCTCCATATGCTAACATTTTTCCAGTATTAGAGTGCGGGAATAGCTTAGCGGTAGAGCGTTGCCTTGCCAAGGCAAAGGTCGCGGGTTCGAATCCCGTTTCCCGCTCCATTTTACGTTTATCCGGGCCTTTCGGCTCGGCAAACTACGAATGGCACGGCCAATCTTTGCCTACTATGGATTGATTTCATTAGAAATATTTCAGCGAAGAATGATTTTTTACTCTTCTTATTGTTACATGTTTTTCCAATTTCTTATTATTATGCTCCAAGTTTTTGTATACCATTGCTAAAACTCGCCCAAACATCATTTGCATCGGCAATGAATACGTATTTTTTAACCAAAAAGGTTCATTATGAAATCAATTATGCAAGAAGCTTCATCGATCATGAAAGCTATTGAAAAAGGATGGGAAGCTGCAGGCAAACCTAAAGAGTTTTCTATTAAAGTTTTTGAAGAAGCAAAAAAAAATTTTATTGGTATGACCACCCAATCAGCTAAAGTTGGCATTTTCTTCAATGAGCATACCGCTTTTCGCGATGCACGCACACCGGATAAAAATCCAAAACGTCCTGAAAGAAAACCGCAATTCGAGCAGCCAAAAAGACAACATCAAGCAACTCCGCAAGTCCAGCACCCTGCTTCTCAGCAGCGAAGATTTGAATCACAGCGACCTCCAGTAATTCAAGAACAACGCCAACCTGAATCGCAGCAACAACGTGCGGCGGAGCCTCGCTCACAAAACGTTTGGCAACCAGATATGATTGATCAAGCGAACGGCTGGATGAAAGAAACATTACAAACGCTCAACAAAGAAAATGTTTCATTCAACACAACTACCGATAATTATCAGTTGCGCTTTACCTTTAATTCACCAGTAATTGAAGATGTTGAAAGAGAGCGTCACCTCTTTCGTAATCTTTCATTCTTGCTTCTTTGTTCACTCAAAAGAAGTTACAAACGCCCATTGCGCGGATTCAAGGTAGTTTTAACTCGATGATAATTTCGCGAGATCATGATGCGATTATTGCACAATGCACACCGCGCGGCAGCGGCGCAATTGCACTTTTGCGCATCTCCGGAACTCATGCACGAAAAATCGCTACTTTATTGAGTAAACTCCCAGGAAATGTAGCGCTCGAACATGTGCCAACGCACACGGTTCATTATGGGCACGTTATTGATGAACACAAAACGGCTATCGATCAAGTACTCTTCTTAGTTATGGACGGACCGAAATCGTTTACGGGAGATGATACGATCGAAATCACGTGCCATAATAATCCATTTTTAATTGAAGCGATTACTGAACGCGCTCTCAAATGTGGCGCTCGCATGGCAGAACCTGGCGAATTTACACGCCGCGCTTTTTTAAATAAAAAAATAGACCTTTTGCAAGCTGAAGCAATCAACGAACTTATTCATGCCTCAAACCACCTTGCACTCAAACAATCACTTTCGCAGCTGAACGGTAGTTTTTCACAGTGGATCACTCAACTAGAGAAAAAGCTCGTTACGTGCTTTGCCTATTGCGAAGCAAGTTTTGAATTTCTAGACGAAGAGATGGAATTTGGCAGCGTCATCAAAGAACAGCTTTTAGAGATCTCAGCATCTATCGATCGAATAAAAAAAGCATTTGACCAACAGCATCACGTCCGCCAAGGGCTGCGCGTAGCACTTATCGGCTCAGTTAATGCCGGAAAATCTTCATTATTTAATGCGCTTCTTAAAGAACAACGGGCCATCGTAGCACCAATCGCAGGCACCACGCGAGATTCAATAGAAAGTTCACGCACACTTCATGGAAGCATTGTCACGTTTATTGATACTGCCGGCTTACGCCAAACGAACGATTCTATTGAGCAAGAAGGAATCAAGCGCTCGCAAATTGAGGCACAAAAAGCGGATATAATATTGTTAATTCTTGATAGCTCAAGAGAAATTACTCAGCAAGAAAAATATGTTTACGACGAATTGCGTAAACATTATCCGGGAAAAATTATTCTCGTTGAAAGCAAAACAGATATGCCACGAGTAAATAGTCAAATATATAATGCTGCTGCCGTTTTGGTAAGTGATAAAAATAGTGAAACTATTGCCGCTTTGGAGATTGAAATCGGAAAAAAAATAAATGAACTTTTTTCTCGCGTCGATTCTCCATTCCTCCTTAATCAACGTCATTATCGAATCTTGCTCAAAATTGAAGAGTACATTTTAAACCTGCTGCAAATGCTTGAAAAACCTGAAATTGCCTACGAACTTGTGTCCGCACAATTAAAGGATACATTGGAAATTCTGACAGAACTTTCTGGAAAAACTATTAGCGAACAAGCAATGGACGCGGTATTTAGAGAATTTTGCGTGGGCAAGTAGATTTGCACCGTAGTCAACTCTAATATCGAAAAATAGAATTTGTCGAAAATAGTGCTATTATTATGGGACTAAATCGCATTTTTATTCAAACAGAAAGTCGAATGTGGGCGAAAAACTATTCTCTCTTGCACTTTTATTTTTTTCTCACGCTAGCAATTCAATGGAGTCAGATCCGGTTAAAAAAGTTAAGACTCTTGAACACAAACCTTTTGTATCTGATAAATACGTTGAAGGCGTAAATAGCTCTAAATGGGAAAAGCAGGAATTAACAATAACAGAAATTTCTGACGAGAAAAACCTAGGATTACAAGAGATCAAGCGCATAAAGGCGCTAGCCAAAGAAATAGAAAACTCGCTAGCCAAGATCGGGGAACTTGATAACGCTACCCTTTCGACAACGTATGGAAAATCGTTACGATTGTACACGATTGGGGCAGGGCATTACGAAGAAACATTACGAAAAACAAACAAGCGGGCAAGAGAAAATCATATTATTGAAAAAGTGGAGAATTATAAACAGGATTTATTGAAAAAATATGTTAATCCTTTCCTTTACGAAATTAAAACACGCAGAGAAAAGGGGATCAATCAATGAAGCTTCAATCAAAAGTTATATTAGTTCTTATCGGTATACATTTACCTATGCATGCCATGGAAAAAAAGGGAAATAACTCTACCCCCCCTCCTGAACTTTTTTTTCAAAAAAAATATCCGATTTCTTGGGGCGTGCCGAGAAAAAAACAAAAAACGGAAACGGATCAACAAAATATTCTCATCGATGCAACGATAGCATTTGCTAAAGAGCTAAAAACAATAAATAAAGATTGCAAAAAATTAACAAATGGTGCACAGGAAATATGCACGAGCTTTGCACCGTTCATTCCTGAAATGCAAACCGACGATCTTAGGAAGTTTGCTCTATCGGCAAATCGTATATATAATTCGGCCTGCGTAAAGTATCGCACCGACATCGAAATCATCAATCTTAAGCTCCCGACTAACTATAAACTTGATGAAAATCAGATGAACGAAAAAATTGGAGCTTATGCTGCTGAGTTGAAAAAGAAAATGCTTGATCCTTATATTTCAGAGCTCAAGCATCGCGGCGTACCACTAGATACTGATTCAACTAATTGAAATCTAAAGCAGCATTCTCCATCGAACTGCACACTTTCAGTAAACTGTGCAACGGAACGTATAAAAACTGGTTGTGATCCCATTTTTTGATCGTCGTATAAAGCTTGGTATACCACCCACGAGTCCAAATATTCACTTTCTGCATTCAAAGCTATTGCCAAAATTTTATACAACTTTTTATTTTTATAATGCTGATATAATGCACCTATTTCTAATTTTTTATTGCTCATCTATTTAATTTTCATAGATTATTTTTAGAAAGAATCGCTTTCTCTCGCTCCATTTGCTCGTACCTTCTTAAAGTATCCGCTTTTTTCTGACTTAATAGAAGCTGCACCATTTTAAAGGTAATTTTGCCATTTTTTTGTTCTATCTTTTTTTCTTTTTGATTTGCAGATCCAGCTTCCATCCCAAAAAGCTGAGCGCTTGAAACAAGACAGCAAAAAAATAAAACCACAACCATATTAATAGCTTTCATTTTAATAATTATTTTTTTAATACCCTAAAATTACGTACATATCAAGGTAGTTTTAAGATTATTGCAGAACGACAGATTATTTCTAGATTTTATCTGCCCAATTGATTAGCTTTATTTTTATTACGTGGTAATAATTAATTATAGAACTACCATTAACGAAGGAGTCACAACGATGGCAGCTTATAGCACTAAATCTAAAAAGAGTGGCAAAACTTACTATTTGCATACCAAAGAGGTAAAATTAGCTGGCGACCGTAAGCAAAAGATTTATTATTTTGCAGGTAAAGCTGGCAAAGATTCGCTCGATGCATTGCCAACAGGCTACGAAGTATTTGAAAATGCTCGCACTGGCCTACCAATGCTCCGCAAAAAGAAAAAATAAGCTTCATTTTAAAGCTAGTAAAAGCCCTAGGAATTTTCCTGGGGCTTTTTTTTAAACAAAATCTAATCGTTTTTTGAGCAAAACAATAGCCCGCCAAGAGCAAAGGATCCCAAACAATCCAATCATGAAGCAGCAGGTCCAAAAATTAAGATAACCATCTTGCCCGAGCACCGCTGCACGCATACCTTCCATAATGTAAGTGATCGGATTGATAAGATTAATCAGCCCAAAGAATTGAGATTTTCCTCGCAAGACAGCCCAAGAAAATTGAAAACATCCTAAAAACCAAATCGGATAAACAAACCGCATCCAAACGTTCCCAATTTTTGTCATATCGGGCACGCGACTTGCAATCCAAAGCGTAAACGCACCGTAAAAAAAGTAGCTCAACGCAAAAATGAGAAAAAACTTTCCAAATGCTACGTGTCGCAGAGAAAATCGATCCCAAATGAGCAATTGGCCAAGCGGAAGTACGAGAATCCCAAGAAGTGAAAAATTGAGCGAATAATAAAAAATGAGGCGTAAAAAAATCATCCAGGAAGGAAGCGGCAACGTTAAATAGTATGTATATACTTGATCACCTTTAAAATCGCTGACCAAATTGGCAACACTTGGAAAAACGCCAAAAAGACCTGCACTTGCACAAAGCCCCGCTAGAATAAATGCACTATATTCAAGCGATAATCCAAATGCGGGCATCAAATAGGAGTTCACTACCGTCATGCTTATCATCCAAATGCACAAATTTATAATTTGATCACGGACCGTGCCTTTAAGAATATATAAATCTGTAGCCAATAGTTCTTTGAGAACCTGCAATTGATCTTTTCTAAAAAACATGAATCTAATCCTGCTGCATCATATGAATAAAAACATCTTCCAAATTATTCTTCTGAAACGAACGCATGAGATTTTGAGGTGTATCTACCAGGCGAATTTTCCCTTGTTCCAAAACGCAGACACGATCAGAAAGCACTTCCGCTTCTTCCAAATAATGCGTTGTTAAAAGAATAGAGATATTTTTCTCTTTTAATTGTTTAATGTAATCCCAAAGTTGATTGCGAATATGAGGATCCAAAGCAACAGTTGGTTCATCAAGAATAATCAGCTTGGGATTATGAATAATTGTTCGTGCCAACATAAAGCGTTGTTTATAACCACCAGAAAGCACCTCCGGCTTTTCATCCAAATATTTTGCGAAATTGAAACGTTCAGCTAGATCATCTATCATAAATTGTATCTGCTCGTCCATCATGCCAAAATAACGACCAGCAAACTCTAAATTTTTTCGCAATGAAAAATAGTTGTTCAAGTTTGGCCGCTGTGGGCAAAAACCAATCGCTCGCCGATAGGTCGAAATATCGTTATAGATAGAAGTACCACCGAAAAGAATATCGCCCGTTGTAGGTGGCTTCAATGTCGCAATGATCGAAGAGAGCGTCGTTTTGCCTGCACCATTGACACCGAGCAGCGTAAAGATTTCACCCTGGTTTATTTCAAGAGAAATACCTTTCAAGGCGTCAAAATTATCATATTTCTTTGTCACTGAGACAACTTGTAGAACCGGATCGCGCATAGTTTTTTAATTAACCAATTGAGAATAAGAAAAATATAAATACTTGTTAAGTGTATCACAAAGTCTTACTAATTACAGACAAATCAAATCAGGCATGAATCTTTATGATCGATCTATTTTTTGGGGACAAGCAGCGTCGCATTGCTAGCGCGAGACATTTTGTTTTTAGCATATTAGAAATAAGCGATGATTATAAAAAACCCTAAAAAGAACCACACTTTTTTTCACAGAAAAAAGAGGTACGCAACATCTGCCATAATCAAAGCATTAGCATAAGCGAAAAAGTTTATCGCGTGATTAAAAAATAGTACTTAGAGTTACCCAACCAGAAATGATGCGCGTTTTGAAAAGATTTGCGGTCCCCCCCGAAAACCCTGCGCCAATAAGAAGCGGTATTTTAAAACCTGGGCAATGTTTTATCAAATGGGTAAAAGTGATATACCCACTATTGCGAACATAGGCAGGAGCATTAATTTTTTGATTAGGCAAGATAGCAGCTTGGTTCGTAAAATAGGTTCCGCCATAACCACCCTCAAAGAGCGTTCGTTTTATTCTGTACTGCAAACTCAAAAGTACGTCGATCACATTTCCCGGTTGAACTCTACTCCCCACAAGGGGAAACGGCCATGATCGATCAAAGAAATGAAGAAATCTATTTTGAAAAATAATAATGCATGACTGACGCAAACTTGCGATAAAATCGTATGAAAGTTCCGATCCAAAACCTGCGCTGAAAAATCGGGTACCAACCAACGGATCATTAATGTCGGTTTGATCAACTTTAAAATTTGTAGGAAATCCTCCAATGCCATAAAAAACTACTTGCGTTTTTTTATTCGGAAACCAATTATGGCCAGCAGAAAATACAATATCATCACCACCGGTACGAGATCCAGAAAGATTTTGGCTGCCATGCGTTTTAAAATGCTCATTTTCCACTCCCGCTGTTATCTCTCCCCACCACGCAGATTTGGGCGATGTAACACGAAGATTAAAAAGTGAACCAAGTATCGATCGCTTTTCAGTAAAATTGATTGCCCGAACAGGATCTACAAATTCACGATCGCGTTTATAAAAAATAGGAACTGCTGTCGCTAATATTCTCGTCTTCTGCGATTTTCCCAAAATAGCACCCACATTAAATACGCGACGAATTTTCATATTATATACAAGGGAAATAGTAAGCAGAGGTTGACAGTTGACTAATAATAACAACAGACAAAGTTTTTTTATTTTCATAGCCATTCACTTGTTATTTTTTATCCTCGCAAAAACCGATACCAACTATTTGCCGCACTCGAATAAAAATAGGTGACCGAAGTTCCATTTGTTGCTGCTGCAAGCGCACTTCCTGGATTGAGGCTCGTGATTGCGTTAATAACTGAAGCACCTCCAGCACCGCCAGCATTATTGAGCGAAATCGTATTGCTGGTACCGAGTAAAATAGTGAATAACTGTCCATTAACAGGATTGGGTGGGAAATTAACGGTAAAATTAGTAACGTTTGAAGTGTGCTTTAAAAGAAGTAATCCGGTCGTGCTTGCAGTTATGACCGATCCATTATTTGTTGGCGTTATACTTTGAATCGCTTGAATGTTTAGAACACCCTTAAGTATAAGCGGCATGTTTGCAAAAATACTGGTGCCAACTCTCATTCTTTCAGTTCCCGTTGTTCCTAACGAAAGTGAATTATCGATTCCTAAGGCAAGGCCCGTTTGGGTACTTGCTGAAAAACTGAGTGCAGGTGCACTAGGAGAACCTGAAGGAAATTTAAGAGAACCGATCATAGTATCTCCCGCTTTTAATACGTTAAGAGATGCCGCACCGGTCAAGTTTGCATTAATGGTTCCTGCATTAAAATTGCCAGACGCATCACGCTTAACAATTGTATTTGCAGTATTACTGTTTGTTGCAGAATTCGCTGCAACAGCGCCAGCCGCAATGGCACTAGCTGTTTGACCACCAACAAACGCCACCACTGTTGCTGCTTGGGTGCCGGTCACATTCCCTGAAAGCGCACCAGTAAAATTTGTAGCAGATGCTGCCGAAGTTGCTGTCGCTGCATTGCCGATCACGTTTCCCGTTACATTGCCTACTAAATTTGCATTAATCGTTCCCGCGCTAAAGTTGCCTGATGCATCGCGTGCAACAAGAGTATTTGCACTATTAATCGTTGTCGCATCGGTGCTAAATAAGACATCGTTTGTATTGTTCGTTAATGCAAGATGAGCGCCAACTGCTATGGTTTTAAAATTAAGAGTATTTCCTGTTTTATCTCTAAAAAATTGCCCTGTTCCTGTTCCAATATTTGCCCCCGTTAACTGGTCGCTGTAGTTGCAAGGTGCAAATGTAATCGGATCGGTACCAATAAGACTGTTTGGGGACGTGCAGACCCATTCAGAATCTGTCGATGAATCGTCAGTCGTGACTATAATCTTTATATGCGATCTACCAGCTTGTGCTCCAGCGTTGAAATCTAGTGGACGAATCCAACTACCCAACTGAGCCAGCCACAACCCATTTTCTACCTGATTAGTTTGGCCAATTAAAAGAATTCTATCATTAACGCCAGGGATAATGCCGTTTATAGTTGATAATCCATATATAGAAACATTTGAAATACTAATTTGCATCGCTGGTTTTTTAACTATTAAATCAGCGGCCATAAAACTATCTACACAACTGCGATCGCCAAAACTACTGGCGCCATCTAAATACTGACCCGCATAAAGAAAGGGCTTAATAAAACTGTCACAACCAAATACCAGCATGCCCAATAATAAAAATTTTTGATTCATCGTACCCCTTTTTATCGATCAGCACTTTTAACGCTTATAAGTTGTAGCAAGAAGCGGAGTCTTGAGTAAATTATTTAATAATAATTTCAAAACCAAATAATCATAAAAGTCACGTGCCCAAAAAATGATATCTTCAAAAATTTTATTCTAAGGGTTATGTAATCAAGAATTTTTCTCAGCATAATTATTCAGTTCATATTGCACAATTAACGCCGCAGCAAACGGAACACAAATTAAGCAACCCGTGAGCAAAATCAAAAGGAGCTGATCTTCTGTTTTTCGCACCAATTTTATAAAATCCTGTGCGTAACGATAATCAAAATAAATATTTAAAAACGGAATAATTGCAAACCAGAATGTTGGTATTTCGCCGCCCAGCTTATTGATCTCTTGTTTAGTTTTGTACTGCCAATAAAAAAAATAGAGGCCGAGAGTAAAAAACATAAGAAGTGTCATCGCTACGAGCCCGCGCTTTTTGATCATAGGACTTGGTACATTCACGAATAATCTCCTTGGAGTTCTTATAAATACTATTAAATGAGCCAATTAGCACAACAAAAGCTATAAAGTTAGCCTCGGCATAGCAAAAGATGTTGAGGCTCGCCGTTTGAGTCTGTTATCCTTAATACTATAGATAAAACGAGCATGTAAGTAAGGAAAAATATGAAACATCTTAAAAAACCATCTTTTATTGCATTAGCTCTTCTTATTTCTGTGAATGTAAATGCAATGGTTCAGACTTCTCTTGCGTCGCTAGATGCAAGCAAATATCCGATCTTGACAGCAGCCCCACTCACCATAAGAAATATTTCCTCTTTTATTGGCTACCTTAAAGGACAAATTTCTATATTGAAACTAGCTGAAACAGCAGAGCAGAAACAAAACGCTATCGCTAAATTTAGAGCAGTTATAGATGAGTTATCATTATTGGAAGACGATGTAATGGTTGGACTGACAGCGGCTGAAAAAGAATACCTCAATGATGCCATTAAACAAGCATGGATAGACGCTAAAAAATAGAAATTAGTACTTGCTTGCTATTCATATCTGGCTCGTAAATTTTAATGCGTTTTAGAAATCTTATTTAAAGATATAACTACCAACATAAAAATAAAAAAAAAGAGGTGAACTGTTTAAGATTTATATAGATTGATTATTGGTAATGGTAACTCTTACCAAGCAAAAAAACCATATTCCATTATTTTTTAATCATTCATTACGGCCAAGCTATTAACGAAATCAAAAAAGCGGTCGTAAAAGCGAGAAAATACATTAATTAAGCCTCCACTTAAAATTCTCTGCTTGTACAAACCCAATCCAGTTTTTTATGAACGCATTCATTTTATAATTAGATAACAGGCTTGATATGCAGACTGCCCAAAATAACGCATTTTCCAAGCCATAAAAGATGAAAAATGCTCAAAAATCCCTTTAAATCAGCTCTTAGAGTATGCTAAACTGCTATTAATAGAGTAAACAATCGTTTTGATTATTATAAAAAAAGGAAAAAATATGAATTTCTATAAAAAAGCAGCAATACTAGCCTCTTTAGCGTTTGTTGTGGCCAATGCAAATGCCGCGATCAACTCAGGTAAAGAAACGGAATCTGACACTACTGCACCGCTTACAATAAACATAAATAAATATCCGATTATTGCAGGCCTACCGCAAAATTTTAGAACTGTTCGCTTTCTTTCTACATTCGTTCCACAATATGCAAAAGAAATTTCTCAAATGAAAAAAGGTGAAGAAAAGAAGGTCGCTATAAATACCATGGAAGAATATCTTCTTGAACTTTTCAACTTGCAAAAAGACGCAAGCATTGCTTTAACAATTGATGAAAAAGATGAATTGGCAAATGCTATTAAAGAAGCACGTAAATATTTTTAATAGTAATTTTAACCTACGATTTTCTTTGAAGGCGCAGTTTAAATACTGTGCCTTCGTTTGTATTGTTAGAAGTGTCGGACGTATTTAATTTTTATTTACTTCTTTGATCACGAGACCAAAGGGCAAACTGCCATGTAACCAATTCTATGAATTCTGGAGATGGCAAAACGTTATCCATTAATTTTGAGTTTGGGATGTATTCTTTTCCTTCACGCAGGGCTATCTCTTTCTCCAAAATAACCTTCTCTTTAGCCATTAATACGCGAAGCTCATCAAACGCAACTCCGTTCCATTCATCAATTTTTTTGGCTTTATTTGGAAAGAATTTATTAAACCTTTCAAAATTTTTAATCATATCATTTTTAATACCGCTTCTATCACGATACTTTCTATGCACTGAATGTAAGGCGCGGCTCTTGTTTGTAAATTCATCCATCAAATCATTGAGCGGTTGGCACATTTCCTGCATGAATCCATGATCAATTAATTGAATCATATTTATGCGATAAAGCGCGATACGATTTTGTTCTAATTGAGATTCAAGAGAATTCTCTTTTTTAGGTGCCGTTTCCATTCCAAAAGATTGCTGCGCGATACTTAACGACAATAGAAATAATATTTTGATGTTCACCGTTAGACCCGTTATTTTTTTTAGTTTAAAATTGGCTTTAATTATACTATTGGCCAAAATCTTTTTAAAGCAAAATACTACCGATTTATTCGATTCTGATTAGTAGTTTTTTTGACTGACCTAATCAGATAAACATAGTACGTATTAAGGCAAGTATTTTTTTTGGTATTAATTTTTTGATGGCGTTAGCCAGACGAGGCTATGTAAAATAGCGAAGTATGGCGTCACATAGTTGATACATTCAGAACTCAGCAAATTAAGTGTAGCTTCACTCTTCAACATATCAAAATGGTTTTTGAGTCACTTGGGATAAGCACCGAATTTAACCAGACCTCTAGAATAATTAAGGTGGGCAATCAAAACTAAAGGACTACTGCAGTTTTACTTATTCAACTCTTTTGATAAAAGTACCAATACATATGCACCTATTGCTATAACTATATCGCGTATCACAATATCATAGTGTCTCATGATATAACCATATCTTTCATGCGCGTGCGATCCCATGGAAATTAAATTAATGCAAATTGCCAGTAGCCATACTGCAATTATATACCCGCCAATCCGCGGCCTTATAAAAACCAATAATCCCATTATAATTTCTATAGCACCAACGCTATACATGAATGTTACCGGAGTTAGGTTTAAGAACTCAGAAATGGCAAGATTTAAGTAAATATACCAATCACCTAGAAGATCAAAGTATTTGTCTAATCCAGTAATTATGGGTAAAAATCCATAGGTGTAATAGAGTAAATACCATGCCATTACAATATTTGATCTTTGGTTATCTACAACCATTCTTACCTCGATTAACTATGCATTTTTACAGGGTATTTCGTGATTGGCCTGTTCCGATGGCTCTAAAATTTTACTGTAAGCTCTTTCAAGCTTGTTATAAGCAATACGGAGATTGCAATATTTCTCTATTAATTCTTGTTCCGCCATATAAAGATCTAATTGGGACTTCAATGCAGTAATCATAGTAAGCTGCATAGTATTTGCATAAGTATACGTATAGTAAACACTAATCCACCTCCTCTGGAGGTGGCTTTAAACTGATCCCTAGAAGGGATCTTTCCTCGTTGCTCCCAGCTCTTATTTAATTTTCAAGCGCTTTTTCTTTTTTCTCCTGGTATTTAACGTACTTCCTAATTTTTTCCAAATCCAATCCTATTGTATCTGCGCAATATCCTCTTGCCCAAAAAATGATTTCCCCAGTACGCTTGTATTTTCAAATTTTGAAATTTAGAGAATATTCTTATTGCACTCTTCCCTTTTACAGTTCCTACATATTTAGATATCGACACTTTCGGCGGAATCATTACTAGCAAGTGCACATGTTCTTCTTGCACATTCAGTTCTTCGATTATACAACCGCTCTGCGCCGATACCATTCTTATAACATTTTCTACTTCTACCTTTATTTCTCCTACCAATATGCGAAATCTATATTTTGGTACCCAAACAATATGATAATGGCAATACCATAACGCATGTGATAAGCTTCTGTACCGACTCATTGTTATCTTTCGGTTGTTGTTGCTGGGAGCAACCAACCGCTAGATTAACAATGAGTTTTTACTCGCATAGCATTTTATTACCACATCCTTAGGATGTGGTTTATTACGTTTTAATTAATAATTCTAAACCGAAAACGTTACTGATAGGAATAAAACAACATAAAAATCGCCATGATCGCCATTAAAACATCTTCAGCGAGCGTTACATACGTCATTGGAATCCTAAAAACTGTTCCCAAACATGCGCACACAATACTTTTATTCTGAGCAAGCTCATAGGCAACGCCAATACTTCCAATAATCATAATCGCTAATGTTACCCAATTGGTTAGAATTAGTTGGAAACGAAACAAATATGCAATTCCAAGACCCAATTCGATAAATGGGTATAGGTAAGCATAAATTGTTGATTGCTTTGCAACGAGATCATACATGCTAAATGCTTCAACAAAATTATGCAAATTATATATTTTGAACAAACTAAAAACTATAAAAAAACTTCCCATAAAGTCGTTCATTGCAGCAATGATATTCCAGCCATAAATAATTCGTTGCGCTATGGTAAAAAAAACAATTGCAATGATAATAGCAATGAGGGGCAAAAAATCATTGAGAGAATAGTTTTTATTATTAGACATTACTTTTCTTCTTTTTATTATTTTTTTGTTACAAAATCCATCATAGTTTTTTGTTCAACAAATCAAATGGTTTTGGATATATGTTCTTTACCCCAGAAAAAATACCACGCGAATAATGAGAACAATCTTAAGATAGCTTTATACTAGAGACTGGGGCTGGCATAGACTATGCCAGCCCCAGTCTCTAGTATAACTCTTTTTTAGTTATCTAGGACAGCCCCTTAATTTAACTAATGCATTCTGTGCATGCTCTTATGCAATCATTACAGGCCTGCACACATTTCTTGCATGATTCGGCACACTTTGCATCTTGTGTTTTGCACGCATTGCAGCATTCTTCGCATGCCTTAATGCATTTATTGCATTCATCAATGCACTTTTCCATAGACTTGCAACATTCTTTATCTCCGCATTGCTTGATATGCGATTGGCATGCGATAATACATTTTCTGCAAGCATCGATACACTCTCTGCATTTCTTTATACAATTATCAGCACTTGTTTTGCACTCGCCCTTTCTTCCTGCTATGCATCCTTCACAATCTTTACAACATTTAACGCATTCTTCGCATTTTTTTATACATGCATTACAGGCATCGATACATTCTCTAGACATTTGACATGCCATTTTATACTCCTTTAAAGGTTATTAGAAAATATGTATTCCTATGCGAAACTAGGTCATTTGTTCATTCTGCAATGGCTCAATTGTTTTGCCATATGCACGTTCAAGTTTATTATAAGCAATATGAAGATTGTAATATTTCTCTATTAATTCTTGTTCCGCCATATAAAGATTTAATTGGGACTTCAATGCAGTAATCATAGTAAGCTGCATAGTATTTGCATAAGTATACGTATAATCAATTGCCTTCTCATATGAAGGAATAACCATGGCATTGTAATAGCTAATTTCTTTCTTTTCCTTATTTATCATAACTAATGAGGCTCTCAATTCTTCTTGAATCCTAATTCTTCTTGAGCGCAATTTTTTCTTTGCACGTTCAAATTCGAATTCTGCTTTTGCAATTTGGGCATTGTTAGTATCAAAGATAGGAATACTAAAATTAATCGCTGGACCCCATCCTCGAAATGGCTTATCAAAATCCTGCTTGTATCCAATTCCCACATTAACATCTTTCCAAATTCGAGCTTTTTCAAAGCGCACGGTATCCTCATATCGTTTCATCTTTAAACGAGCAATTTGTATTTCGGGTCGATAATCAAGCGCATACGATTCAAGATCTGATAAAGAAAAAGTCTGCACATCATCAAGAATCGTATCTGTTAGAACAAATTTTTTGCTTGATGGGGTTATGCCCAGTAATTTTGTCAGATGAAGATAGGCTCTTTTTTGTTCTTTTATGATTTCAACAAGAGCTGCCCGTACAATTGCTATTTGCGCATCAGCATTATCTTTATCTAAATCGTTGGAATACCCAAATAATTGACGATAATAAGTCTCATCACGCAATTCTTTAGTAAATGATAATATTATTTTTTCATTTTCCAGCAGTAAATTAGCTTTTACGCAAGCATCATAAGCAGATTTAGTATTTTCTACCACATCAAGAATAGTAGTAAGAATGCGAAGCGTAATAATTTCAAGCTCATCTTCAAAAATCTTTTTACGTAATGGAACTTGCCACAAATCAGAAAGTGCCATGGTCATTACACTTTCAATATTAGTCTGATGAGGCTCCCCACGTGTTGGAAATCGAAAGACATTCTGAGTAGTTGGATTTGTATACAAACCTGCTTGAATCAGATCAGCCTTAGCTATCCCTAATTTTTCAAAGTCAGCTTGCAAAGAAGGATTATTCATTAATGCTATTTTTACAGCCTCATTGCGGCTTAATCCATAGGAAATACTATCTTTAATAGCACTTTCTGAATCTGAATATTTAATACAGCTATCATGAATAATCTCAGATCCGGTAATATCCTTAGTAGTTTTTTGCAATTGATTGAATTCACGCGTAATAGACACTTTATGACAAGCAGGAAGTAATAATATAATAGAGAGAAGAAGAATAATAATCATTGTTCTGATTTCCCTCTATGATAATCACGGCTCGATATATCATGCCCATCTTGCTTGGGATGCTGCCATTTTGCTTTTGGATCTTTTGGAATAACATGAACTATTGTGAACATTCCTCCATGAGGCATTACCCCGAGCGGAACATCAGCATGAGCATTCATAACGTGATGAACTTTATGACAATGAAAAAACCAAAGGCCAGGATTCCATGCAATAAATTCTACATCTCGTGAAGCCCCCGGCGGCACATCAACCGTATTGCCTGGCCATTGCGCTGATAGAGGGATAGGGCCAGCTTCTGTTCCAACCACCCACCATGTATGGCCATGCATATGAATCGGATGATTATCCATACTCATATTAATAAGCCTAATTCGAACACGATCACCTTGATTAACAGTTAACGTCGGTATAAAAGGGGCTGAGCGACCATTGAACGTAAACCAATTAAAATCCATACTCACCAAATCTGGATCAACATTGCCTGGGAGTATTCTCCATTCTTGCAAGGTAATCACAAATTGTTTATCAATAACATGGTCATATTCTTTTGGATGAATAATTAAAGCACCAGTAACCCCATATCCTGTTAACTTCATTAAATTAAATTCACCATGATAGAACGCTGTTCCTGATTGATATAAAGTGTATTCATATGCGCGTGTTTCACCCGGCATGATGACTGGCTCAGCAAAGCCGCCAGCACCATCTTGATCATTAGGAAGCTCTATACCATGTGAGTGTACCGACAGTGGCTCAGGTAGTTCATTGGTAATTAGAAGCCTAATTCTATCGCCTTCATTAACTTCTATCGTAGGGCCAGGGGTTGATCCATTGAAGCCCCAGGCACGAATTTTTTGAACAATATTTCTGTGATGTACAAGCCCATGAGGAACTTTGTTTTTTTCTGGGATTAGTTTTTCATAATCAGCTTCTTTGCCATTGGTAATATATTGCTCAATAGGTTGGGCATATAACTTAAAAACTTTTACAACGCCATCCATTTCATAACCAAGCGGTTCAATACCAGGAGTAGCGATAACTCCCATTTGTTTTCCAGTCAATGGCGGAGGCAATGAAGGCTTTATTTTGGGGTTTGCCCAGGCATGGGAAAGCCTTTCGGGCCCTTTTTTAATTCCTCTTTTTTTTAAACATTGAGGCATTAGTGGCTGGTTTTGGCAAGAAAATTGCGAAGAAGAAACCGCTGAAGAAACTTCTGAACTATTATGCTTATGATGCTGAGCCAATGATGGAATAGCAATAAAAAAAATAATAATTAAATGCTTCATATACTCTGCTTTTTATTAATTATAAACATGAGATATGCTAGCAAAGATACTGAGAATAACAAGTATGAGAAACCTTATTTTGATAATAATAAAAAACAATGAATGACTTATTATTCTGATGAACTAATTTTAAAAAAGCGCCTCTATCATAGTTAATTTTAAAAATAACTAATACGGATAGACATTATGAAAAAAATTAAGTCACATTCTTATCAGCTTTCTAGCATCACAAGCTTTGCTTTCATCAAATCAATCTCAGATTGCTGCGTGGATAGAATAGTCATACATAACTCTTTGATTTCTGGATCTTGTAATGATGCTTGTTCGCACATTAATAGAGCTGCTGCGTGATGAGGAATCATTGATTTTAGAAATTCTCTATCCGATATGGCTATTTGTTTTCTAATAAAGATTATTAATACCATAAATAGAGCAGAACTACATACTCCGATAATAACATTAATCCTCTTATTGTTATACATCGATCGCATTATTAGCAACTCAATTAATATCATCGGTATTGTCATTACACCTGCCATATACAATTGATTTAGATTCGGATAAATATTGGCAAATTTATTAACCATTATATACATCAATATATACATAGATATAAAAGATGATGTTGCCATGACTAATAGATTAATATATCTCATAACTAAGTCTTTCCATGATTAAGAATTTAACACCCACAAATCTGTCTTAGCATAAATAATTGACAACTTAAATAATTTGTAATTGTTTTAGAAATATCAAAATATTATTTTTAAAATTAAACTCCGCCCACATTTATCTTGCAATTATTAATAACTTCAGTAAAATTCAAGTCTAAATTTGTAATTGAAGTAATCATTCCCAAAAGGGGGAATATCATGAACTCTCTCTTCATCAGGGCTCAAATCCTGAACAATTCACATAGTAGGCTTACGGCACAATGTTGCCAAGCGAGCAGTCTTGATAATTCAAGCTGGCTCAGAGATCTTAAGTAAGCCTTATCTTTTTTAAATAGCACTATATTTATTATTTTTTGCTGGAGAAAATCAGCACGGTGATATTTTTTATTAAGTATCATCTAGAGAGTTTTATGAAATTAAAAAAAGCAGCCGCCGTCAAAACTAGAGCGGACAAACCCCTAAAGATTATCTTAACCATTGATGAACGCAAACGAGTAGCAGCGTACTTTGCAGCGCTTATCATTATCGATAAACGACTCAATCCAAAGAAAACAAAAAAAGCAAAAAGAAAAACCAACGAGGCAAAATCGGCTCGCACAGAATGCGGGCCTTTGTTTTTATTAAGAACTCATTTATCTTTATGCTATCACCTCAGAATTCGCATCATGGATGTACAGCAAATGATTGATACGGTCATCTTACGATTAAGCAAAGATAGATTTAGCATTAACAATCCGGATAAATTTCAGCCGTCCGCGCGATGGATTTTAGATAATGCTGCGAATCCTGGGATCAAATCAATACAAAATCCAACAAAGAAAGAATTGCACGCGGACATCTATAAGCCGCATCTTACGCTCTCAAATCGAATTAATTCCAGCGGCGCTTTTGAGCCGCTGTTAAAAATCGAACTCTCTCTCGCCAAACTATTCTTCGGCAATAATTTTGATGAGCTTAAGAGCAAAGATTTTACACCGCTTATCCAAAAGCTTGGAGCAACTTTACAAGAAATGGGAATCGAAACAACCACCAAACAACTTTCTCAAGCTCCCCTTGCTGGAATTCATTACTCGAAAAACATTCCGCTCACTGATGGCTCAACGCCCTATCATTTCATCAACAAAATCAAAGAAGCAAATGTTAAACTTTCCCTAGATGTAAACCAAACCGATTATCGCAATGAGGGCCATAGTTACAAATGGCATTGCAATTCGTATGAAATAGCTTTCTATGATAAAATACGTGATCTTGAAAAAGCAAAATTAAGCAGCAAGCGCGCGATAGAAAAAGATAGCGAACTCCAACTCAATCTCTTTGATAGATTTGCAACGCGCAGGAAATTAGAATTTTTACGCATGGAAGTGCGCCTCAATAAGCGAGAGAAAATAAAAAAACTCTTTAAATCATTGAATATTAAATCTGATCTTTCCTTTAAAAGTCTTTTCAAGCCTACCATCTCAAAAAAAATCCTATTACATTATCTTGATGAAATAGAAAGTAAACGATCAGTCCTTATAGATTATAAAGGAAATGATAAATCGCTCCTTGCAGCTTTATTAATCAACAATCCTGATTTAAATACTAAACAAATATTACAAATATTTGGATTAAAGAAAGCACTTGAAGTAATGAGCGCCCGAGAGTTAAGGAGTAGATTTGCCAAATGCCATCAACGTTCCTGGTATCGCTTGATGGCCGATGTAAATAAGATTAATCTACCAAGCTCGCAAAACCCTTTTGGGGTAATTAGAGAGCAATTGAGCAAATTTAAACCGTTAAGATTAGCCTCTATTTAGAAACTCATTATTTTCTGCAGATTGCTATTGTATTATGTTTCTGGTACACTTGCAGTATATAAAATCAAAAAAAATTGTTTGAGGAATAATGAAGCAGAAGCTTATAGCATATCGAGGTGAGAAGTTTACTCTAGAATGGTATTTTGATAGTCGCGGCAAAAGTAACGCATCAGAATATTATCATCAGTTGACAGAAGAAGAACGAGATAAGATATTTTATTTGTTTAAATTGCTTGGCAATATGGGAAAGATTTTTAATAAACAAAAATTTCGAGATGAAGACGACCAAATTTATGCCTTTAAATCTGATCAGAATCGATTGCTATGCTTCTTCTTTCATGGTGCGAAAGTAGTTATTACGAACGGATTCCAAAAGAAACAAGATAAGTTACCACCTCGAGAAAAAAAAAGAGCAGTTAAAGCCAAAGAAGATTATATTAAAAGAAATCGTGGAGGAAATTACTATGACTAAGAAACTAACAAAAAAAGAAAAGACCAATACTAGCACAATTAAAACATCTCCTAAAAGAACTACACCAAAAGCAACAGGTAAATCTACCTATGATGAATTAATGGAAGCAAAAACCCCACAGCAACGAAAAAAGTTCGAAGAAGGATACAAAGAATTATTGCTTTCAGAAATGATACTAGCCGCAATGGAAAATGATGATGTTTCAGTGAGAGAACTAGCAAGACTAGCAGGCGTATCTCCAACCATCGTTCAAGAAATGAGATCAGGCACAAAAGAAAGTTTTAATACGAAGAGTTTTTTTAAAGTATTAAAAGGACTTGGATATAATTTCTTGCTCGAAAAAAATGGGCAGATTATCCCAATAAGCCCTTCAGGTATCAATAAGAAATAGTTTTGCTTATTGCAGAAAAAAGATCATGGCAAGAAGCAAAAATTATCGTGATTTGCTCATACAAGATTTAAAAGATCCTGAAGACGAGGCTCAAAAACTACTTCTCTTAGCTATTAAAAACATTGTTGAAGCACAAGGTGGAATTGCTCAATTAGCTAAAAAAACAGGATTAGGAAGAGAAAGTCTTTACAAGACCCTATCCACTAAAGGCAATCCTAAATTAAGCACCTTGATTACTGTAGCTTATGCAATATTCCCAAGACGATAAAAAATAATTTCTCTAATTCAGATAATCTAGTTCTGAACTCATCCTCTCTCTGCTAAACTGGCCGAATCATTAATGATTCGATTTCCCTTCTACCCAGAGAGATTTACTTATGAAAGCCATTCTTATTGCGCGCGTGAGCACTGAAGAACAAAAAGAAGCTGGTATTTCGCTACCGGCTCAAGTGGCTCGCCTGGAAAAGTATTGCCAGAATAAAGGATTCACGATCGGTAAAACTTTTAGCTTTGATGAAAGCGCTTATAAAAATCAACGAGAAGAGTTTGATGCAATTCTGGATTTTGTTATCGAGCAAAAAGAAAAAGTTGCCGTATGCTGCGATAAAGTAGATCGCTTATCCCGCAATATATTTGATAAACGCATATCGGTTCTTTATGAAAAATCTCTGAACGATCAAATAGAACTCCATTTTGTTTCCGACGGGCAGATTATCACCAGCCGCATTTCTGCCGCTGAAAAATTTCATTTCAGTATTAGTCTGGGACTCGCCAAATATTATTCAGATGCGATCAGTGATAACGTCCGGCGCGCAATAGAACAAAAGCTGCGCAAAGGAGAATGGCCTTGCAAAGCTCCGTATGGCTATAAGAATATCGCACTACCCGGAAACAAAAAAGATATCATTGTTGATGAATATGGTTCGCGTATAATTGTAAAAGCATTTGAGCTCTATGCCAGCGGCGCCTATTCTATGGAACTATTGTCCAAAAAGATAAAAGCTGATCATGATTTAAATTGGAGCGTCAGCTACATTGATAAAGTTTTTAATAATCATTTCTATTATGGGATAATGCTCGTCAAAGATAAGATGTATCATCATCGCTATCCACCACTTATCACTCAATCTCTTTTTGAACAGGTACAAGCAGTGAAAGCCAGTTTTAATAAAAAGAAAGCCAAATTTGCCGTTAAGCGCCACGATTATATTTATCGAGGATTATTGCGCTGCGCCGATTGCGGATTGGCTATAACGCCAGAAAAGCACAAGGGCCACGTCTATTACCATTGCACGCAATATAATGGCAAGCATGGAGCAAAGTGGCTGCGAGAAGAAGTAATAACAAAACAACTGGCCGCAATATTTCAACGCATGCAAATGCCCAAAGATGTGTTAAAGCAAACTATTGAAACATTAAGCGAAGTACATGAAAACAAGATTGAGTTCCAAAACAGACAGTTTGATGAGCTAACGCGAGAACAAAAACAGATCACTAAGATGATCGATAATTTGTATTTGGATAAGCTCAAAGGGAGAATTACTGAGAGCGACTACGACAGATTTTACCAGTCATTTCGCGATCAGCTCACCGATATCAGTATCCGTCTTGAACAATTACAAGAAGCAGAAGATAACTATTATGTTACCGTAAAACTGCTGCTGATACTGGCAAGTCGTGCCTATGATTTATTTACCGGTTCTGAAGTTGAGGAAAAACGACATTTAATTACTGTTGTACTCTCGAACCTGCGCCTCGATGGCGAAAACATCGTCTACGACGCACAAAATCCATTTGACGTGATACTGAAATGTTCGGAAGATCAAGTATGGCGTCCCTAAGGGGAGTCGAACCCCTGTTTCTGCCGTGAAAGGGCAATGTCCTAGGCCACTAGACGATAGGGACGTATATTTCATAGATAGGTTTTTATCTTTGCAGATTTTAAATTATTACAAGATAGTCGGGTGCTATTTTTTTGAATGAAAAAATTCATTAAAAAAGCGACCTGTCCGTCAAAGCTTTGGCCAAGACGGAAGACTGGTGAGCCGCGTTGGATTCGAACCAACGACCCACAGCTTAAAAGGCTGTTGCTCTACCGACTGAGCTAGCGGCTCCTGTAATTTCAATAACAAAGACTTTTAAATCGTATTAATTATGGCTTTTTTTGTCAAGAAAATCGCCAATTTAATACAAAATTAATTTACTTATGTAACAATAAATCAACAATCCAAATATATCCATAAGCGTTGCCAGGAAGGGTCCCGCCGCATATGCAGGGTCAATATTAAAGCGCTTAAGCACTATTGGAATTCCAGAGCCTAGAATAACCGAAAGGAGAACTATAAAAAAGAGAGAAACGCTTACCGCGAAGCTGCCCAACAGTTCTCCGTACGTAAAGTAAACCCGCAAAAAAGAAAAAACACTCAACACCGAAGCGATCATAAACGCCATTAAAATCTCACGGCGCAAGAAGCGGCCAATGTTATTTTGTGTAATATCGCCAGATGCCAATCCTTGAATTACCAATGCGGAAGTTTGGCTACTTGAGTTCCCGCCGGTACTAGTAAGCATCGTAATGAAAAGCGTAAGAAAGCCACAAATAATCGATTCGTACGATTTTATAATGATACTAGAAACCGATTGCGCTAAGAGTAAAATAATCAAAATGTAACTGCGCTCATAAAATATACGAAAGAAGGAAGTTTCAAAATACGGATATTTGATTGGCGTCATCGCAGAAATACGATATACGTCTTCACTCGCTTCTTGCTCAATGACGTCAACCAACGTGTCGCTGGAAATAACCCCCAAAAAAAGGTTATTTTCATTAACCACTGGCACTGTCATCAGGCCATAGTGAATCATCTTTTTTGCTACTTCTTCTCTATCTTCATCTGCAGCAATTACAAGTTCATTTTTACGCAAAAAAGAAGCAAGTCTATCTTTAGGATTTTTAAGAACTAAATCCTCAAGCTGAATATGCCCCACCAGTTTATTATCTTGATCGGTCACATAAATTTGCTGATGCAAATCGCGCCGGGGCTGTAATCGCTGAAGAACATGAATACTTTTTTCTACCGTAAAATCCTGTAAGAAAGAAAGTACATCGGTATTCATAATACCGCCAGCAGACTCCGGATCAAATTTGAGCAATGAAAGAACGGTCTGCCGATCTTGAGTACTGAGCAGTTTCAGATAATCCTTAAGTTCATCATCAGAGAGCTCATCAAAAAAGTCGGTCAATTCATCGATCGGGGTATTATTTAAAATGCCCGCTTTATCTTGATCGGGCAAAAACGAAAGAACAAATACTTTCATCGCGTTTGAAAGTTCCCCAAAAACCTCAATTTTGAGCCCCATTGGCAACGCCAAGAATATTTTTTTTGCACTTTCTTTGTCTATTATCGAAAAAAATTGAGCACTATCTGCCGGGTGAAGGGACAAGAATTGTTGCCATCGAGCCTGAGCCTGGGGAGTATCTCTCATAATTAGCTCATCCACATGATGTTGCATCTCCTGCAGCAGCATATCTGAGTTCATAGGATTGCACTCCTGAATGGTTTGCCCAGAGAAAGCAGCTTCGTGGCATTTGGCGTGTGCCGCACCCCGTCGCCTAAAGGAACATCCGCCTTATTTTTCCGGGTCCCCGCAAAATCGTAGTTTTTCTGTCACTACGTGCGAGTTGGTTAGCAAAAAAGTGGTATTTTTTGGTCGAGCCTTCTAAGCATAATCGATCAGCTGGCCCATGTCCATTTGACTTTAACCTACACTCTTTTTAATCTGGAAACTAGAGGCTGGTTGCTATTTCTATTACAACTAAGCGAGTTTTCCAAAACGAGGTATAAAAAATGGAGAATATGTCAGAAAAAATCCATACGTCTCATGCTCTGAAAGCATTGCCCGAACAAAAGCCGGTTCGTGCAGATGTTTTCATCGCTAAGCATATTTCCCATTATTCCCGCTCATACCTCCAAGATCTTATCAAAAAAGGGCTTGTGACGATCAACAATAAAGTTGCTAAATCAAGCACCCTGGTAAAACCATCGGATGATGTTATGATCGCGATTCCTCCCGCTCCTTCTATTTCGTATACAGGTGGCCCGGAAATCGAAAACAAACTACAGAACTTTGATGTAAAAATTGTTTATGAGCATAAAGAGTTTTTAATCGTTGCCAAACCAGCCGGGCTCATGGTGCATAAGCCTTCAGCATACAATACGGATGTAACGCTTGTTGATTGGCTTCTTTCTCGCTGGCAACAGCTAAAAATGGTAGGTAATCAAGATAGGCCTGGCATCGTTCATCGCCTCGATAAAGATACCTCAGGCCTCATGGTAATTCCGCGAACGAATTATGCACATTTTAAATTTAGTGATCTTTTCAAGAATCGTGCAATTAAAAAAACGTATATTGCAATCGTTCATGGTCATCCTGATCGCATAGGCTCCATTGATTTTCCCATCGATCGCGATCCGATAACGCGGAACAAAATGTCTCACCAATCCGCTCAAGGGCGAGCTGCGCTGACTCATTATAAAGTGCTTGAATATTTTACCGACACAACGCTCGTTGAAGTTCAACCAGTTACGGGACGCACTCACCAAATACGCGTTCATTTTAACGCGATCGGCCATCCGCTGGTGGGCGATATTCTTTATGGTAAAAAATCACCACGCATCGATCGCCAAGCGCTTCATGCTTCTTCACTTTCATTTGCCTTTGATGGCGAACCTTTTTCTTTTCTCGAATCGATGCCCGCAGATATGCAACGGGTGATTGATCAGCTCAAAAAATAAGCCCTGCGCACAGAGTATGCGCACACAAATTTTGCTTGCTTTTTTCCATAAACAGAAATAGTCTGGTGCCAAGCTAAGAAGGAATTGTAGTAATGAAGCAAATCATCATATGAGTTTAGCGCATCTCCTTTTTAGCTTCCGTTTTTTAGCGCACTCTTAAAGAATAAATTGTTCTTCTGATTCCGTATTTTAGACCGTTCCACATTTCCTGTGTCGCGTATTCACGAAGCGCTTCTTTAGTTGGAATGCCAGTTGAAGCTTCGCCTTTAATTTTTCCAAAATTTTTCTTAAAATCGGCAATCATTTCACTATTATTTGTAACAATAATATTTTCTTTATTACTCAGTAATCCGCCCTTTGTCGTGTTTGCTGAGCCGGTAACCAAAAGAGGTCCTAAGAAATTTTTTTTAAATAGCCAATATTTATTGTGCATAATCGAATATGGTTTTCCATAATAGCCCATTTCAATTCCTGCCTGATATAAGCTGGTAATTTTTTCGTTCTTATCAAAAAAGCAACCAAGATCGGTAATCAAACAAATTTTTACTCCCCGCTTAAACGCTGTCAAAAGCTCCGCAGCAATATCTGGCTCAGTAAGTCGATAAAGCGCTGCGATAATTTCTTCGGTTTCGCAGCGAATTAAATCGATCATAATTTTTTTTACCGAATGTTCTTTATCGGGCGTAAAAAAAGATTTTTGTATCTGGCCATTCTTGCTCGGCAACGATTCGCACAAATAGTTAATTGCCTCATCTGGCGCAATCGCATTACCAATACAAAATGTGATTAAATTTAAATAGAGAACAATAAAAAACGTTGCTTTATGCATATTCATAGGCCCATTCTCTCCTAATTGCCATTTAAAGTATCGGCTAGCGTACAATAATCTTTTGTGCTTTGCAATTATGAGACAAAAAGCTGCTGGCTTGCTATCAGAACTTCCATTTTACTTCAAGTTCACCGCCAAGATCTCCATGCTCATCTTTAATTGCACGCAAAGTGATATCATCAGAAAAATAATATTCAACTTCAAATTTAGTATCTTCCAGCTGACTAAAATTTTTCTGAACAAGGCCGTGTAACTGATCGTTAACATCGATTTCAATTGCACCTCGCAATCCACCACGCGCTGATTGGTCTGTAAAGCTGGGCACAATTCTTATATTCTTCAGTGGCGCAAGTAAACTTTTAAAATAGCTTTCAAGTTTTGATATCGATTGCTCCGGGCCGAATAAAAGATGCTGCACATTATTCATAATAAGCGTTGGCATAATAAGAGATAATGATCCACTTTCTGATCCAATTAAAAGCAACGTAATAATTTGCTCTTCGGTAAGCGGCGGAGTCGATTCAAAGTTAATATGCGGATGCTCAACTGAGCCGCCAATCCGAAGCGTTAAATCATAATGGCGAACTCTTCCTTTTGCTATCAAGGTTATTTCTGGATCAAAAAGATGAGGCGGAACAAAAAATATTTTTCCTTGCGTAATAAAAAGTGGTTTGTACGGAAAATTCAGCAATCCGCGCGAGAGCAAAATTTTTCCGGTCACCAGTGGTTCTTTCACCGTTCCTTTAACCTTCCAATCAAGCGCTGCATCGGTATCCAGAAACGAAGTTTTAATACTTAATGGCTTGCGCGTCATCAAAGCAATATCGAGATCACCATCAAAAGCTGTTTTTTCAAACGGTGTTTTGAAAGGTGCAATATGCTGCCTTGAAGTAATCAATGAGAAAATATTTTTTTTGAGTTGTCCTTTATCAAGAACAAGTCGACCGTAAATAGTTGTTTGATCATCATTTTTATAAAAAAGCGAATTTCCTGAAATAACAATAAAACATTCTTTTTCAATATTAAAAAAAACTCTTTCTAGCACGCAGGGAATATGCATAAATCGCAATCTTCCCCAGGAATCAAGAATGATAGCAGCGCGCTCAGTTTTGATTGACCCCTCCAGAAGATCGATCACTACATTTTTCAAATAAAATGCACGCCGCGCAAAATCAAGCGCAATTTCTGCGTTAAAATTTTTTACAAAATTATACGTCGGCGCTAATTGAATAGTTCCATTAATCATTTTGATAGCGCCCTCAATAAGACCATTTTTGTATTGAGCAGAAAGTGCGATTTTTCCTTCCCCTTTTACCGATACATTGAAAATCTCTTTGAGCACATTACGAATAATTTGGTAGTCAATCTCTCCTTGTACAATTTTATCTTCGGAGCAATATATCTTTATTAATTCTTTATCTTTTATCTTGCAGCTTCCATCTATGATTATCCCTGCCGGATTTGCCACGAATTGTGCGCAATAGCTTGCCTCATCCAGGAAACCTTGTAATGTTCCTGCGGATGAATCGGCATACAAGGTTCCAGAAATTTCGCGAGCGGTATCATCAATGCGATTTTTTAAACGCACTAAATACGAACCTTCAAGACCTCGATCATTATCATAGTTGCATGTTATTCGTGTTCCTTCAGATTCGATTTGCCATTGCGTGCCCTCTATCGGAACTATTTCAGCTAACGCACACTCGAATGAGCCAATCTTCGTTTGTTGATCAAATCCAAAAGATCCGCTCAATTGAGAAGCAATTGGCGTTGCGAGCGAAAAGTTTCCTTGCCAACGTGTATCATTCAATTTTGCTGTCAAATCAATTGAACCAAGCGAAAGATTATTATATGAAGCTTCTTTTATGTGCGCAGAAGAATCAATAAAACATCCGGATGCATCTTGATTAATTTTTGCAGTTACCAATCCAGCACCTTTGCAATATCGTGCGTGTTCACCGGCGCCAACCAACGTCGCTAATGATGCTACTGGCATCGATGCATCAATAGTAAAAGAATAATCGTAAATTGATCGTACTATCCCTTTTGCGCACATACAGCTTGGGTTAATTAAATTGCCCAATACAGCAATAACGTTTTCGCCATCACTTTTTGCATTAATTATAAGCTGAGTAGTATCATTAAATAATGCGCGATCCGTTTTGCATTTTAAATTGCATGCAAAGATAGGTACTGATTGACCCGTTTCTTTTTCGATAATGCACGAGCCTGAAATTTCGCTCAAATCTGCAAATTTTTTGCTCAATAAATTTCCATCTATTAACGTGCATGCGATTTTTACTCCGTCATCCCTATTATCAATAGAAAGATTGAATGAACTATTGAAATCAATTTCGTTATCTAACTGAAATGTAGCTTCGCTCAATGAAAGAGATTTCAGCACTACGGGCATACCCACCGGACCATCGATCATTGAACGAATATGATTAACGATTGATGGCTCACCCTTTAAAAGCTGAGAATGTGCTTCTAATTTTTTCAAAAAAATCTCTAAGCCAATTTTTTTATTTATTATCGAAAATAGCCAGGGTATTTTTAATTCAAGAAGCGGTGCTTGCCAAAACCATGAATCATCAAGCGCACAAATTTTTATATTTTTTCCGATCACTCTACCGGTGAAAAAATTAATGCTCTCTATTTTCCCCTCTTGCACTCGACAAGAAAATGTTTCCTCAAAAATTTGTTTTATTTTTTTTTCGCAGCTTTTTTTAAAACGATCATCGTTTTGAGTAATAATAATTGCCAAACACGTTCCAATGAACGCTGCAATCAGAAAGCGGCTGAAAAAATCAAAACGGATCATTCTATCAATTTCCATTCATGCTGATAACGATAAAGTCTTATATAGGAAACTAATCCTACTGGTAGCGTAAGTGCGTAACTATTTTTACTTTCTGGTGCATAAAGGTAAACAGTCCCCGAAGAGATAGTACCATCTGGGCGAAATATGGCACGTTGATCCTTAAATGTTACTGCAGAATTTATTCTGTTTTTTGGATCTGATGGTGGCCCATAAATCTCGGGCGCGGCACCGAAACGAACGCATGATGGTAATATGTGTTGCCGATCATCAACGCGATAGCTGCTGCTTGGTATATCGAAAGAAATCGTAAACTCTTTATTTTCAATTTGAGCACGTTGCCCAAGATACCAAAATGCTGAACGCAATTTCTCAATCTCTGCACGTACCGCATACCGCTTGATGCTTGGCGCATGTGCAATCACCATCGTCATTAAAAGAACAACAGTCCCAAATACAATCAAAAGTTCAAGCAACGAACTTCCTGATTGAATTGCACGTGCCATTGCCCCCCCTAAAAATTACTCAATCATTTCTTCTTCCGCAGCCGCAACTCGAACCACTTCTTGAATCGTAGTAAGGCCCTCTTTAATTCTGCGCAGACCATCGCTGACAAGCATGGTCATTCCTTCTTTGAGCGCCTCTTTGCGAATTATGGACATATCAGCACGTTCCATTGTTAATTTCGCAATTTCGTTACTCATCTCCATAACTTCAAAGATCGCCATTCGTCCTTTGTAACCAGTGCCGCCACATTCATCGCAGCCAACTGCCATATAGAAAGTAATAGTTGCTGCCTCTTTGGCAGTTATTCCTAAACTTTCGATCTCTTCGGCTGTCGGTTTATACACTTTTTTACAATGTGGGCAGAGCGTACGAACAAGTCGTTGCGCTAAGATCGCTACAACCGATGATGCAATAAGATATGGCTCAATTCCCATATCTAGCAATCGCGTTATCGTAGCGGGAGCGTTATTTGTATGAATCGTACTTAAAACTAAATGGCCAGTTAAAGCTGCTTGAATGGCGATTTGCCCCGTTTCTTGGTCTCGAATTTCACCGATCATAATAATATCAGGGTCTTGACGCAAAATTGAACGCAATGCTGCTGCAAATGTTAATCCTATTTTTTCTTTTACTTGAACTTGGCCAATGCCGGGCATTTGATATTCAACGGGATCTTCAACCGTCACAATATTTACATCCGGTTGGTTAAGCTCAGATAAAATAGAATAGAGCGTCGATGTTTTACCAGAACCGGTCGGACCAGAAACGAATATAATACCGTTAGGCCGGGCAATACTTCCTTCTATAACTTTATAATCGTGCTCACTAAAACCAAGATCTTTAAGGCGCGAGAAGGTACGCGTTTTATCAAGTAAACGTAGAACAATCCGCTCACCAAATGTTACCGGTAAAATCGAAACACGAATATCGATCGCTTTATCGGCAACTTTTATTTCGATTCTTCCGTCTTGAGGGATTCTTTTTTCTGCGATATTGAGATTAGCCATAATTTTTATACGTGATGCGAGCGCCGCTTGAATACGTTTTGGTGGGTTAAACGCATTGTACATTACCCCATCGATTCTATAGCGAACGCGTACCTCTTTTTCAAATGGCTCAATATGAATATCCGATGCACCCCGTTTTGCGGCTTGAACCAAAATATGGTTTACCAATTTAATAATTGGTGCCTCAGCCGCCATCGCCATAATATCTTTTTCTTCAATTTCAGAAAAATCTACCGCTTCCGGGGCTCCTTTTTCTTCGCCAAGCTCTTCAATCATTTGCTTGGTGCCCTCAAGAGGATAATAACGGTTTATCGCATCTATGATGACGTCGTTCGTGGTGACGCCAACGCCAATATCGCCCCCTAATAAACTACTCAGTTCATCGATCGGCTGATAATCCAGGGGATTAGCGGTCACTAAAATAACCTTGCCATCAAGTACGATTGGAACAACACTATTTTTTCGTAAAAAACGAAGCGGCACCTTAGCAAGTAACCCAGGATCTGCCATTTTTTCAGTAATTTTACCGATATATTCTGCGCCCACCAGCCCCGCATATGCTTGCGCAAGGGCAGCAGCTGGAACAATTTTTTGTTCCTTGAGATATGCCTCAAGCGTCTGGCCTGCTGAGTGCGCCGCACGCTCTGCTTCGTGCAATTGCTGTTCGGTTAATGTACCCTGAGCAACCAGAAGCTCGCCAAGTTTTTTTTTCATCACCATAGTGCGCCTTAAAATACGTTATTTTTACCGTTAGAAGGTACTATACCGTTTCAACATAACATAGTTACTATACCCTTCATAGACTTTTATCGCCAAATAGTAGGGTAACCCCACCGCTCAGATTGCGTTTGCTGATACGCATCTTTTTTGATAGGGTTAGAGATGATATATTTTGATTAAAACATGTTTCTCAAGACATCTATCATGCTCATGGATCGTATTTATTCGTATTGCCTTGCCATTCTAACAATGGTTTTATCGCTCTCTTCTTGCAGAATGAATCACAAAAAAAAGTTGGCTCTTAAAGAGCCACGCACCAAGAATGAAGTCTGCATTCCGTATACTTCGTCGAAAAATCAAGATGAAGCAAAGCGGGAGAAAGAGATTCAGCATAAGCTCGTTAAAGATTTGAACGTTGAAGAATTACGCATTCGTCTTGCGATCGATTATGCTCGCGGATACGAATCGGATCGACTAAGAATCATTGATCAACTTATTATCATGAGTACCGATCAACAAGAAGTACAACAACTTCGCCTCGAGCGCGCAGATCTCTATTTTGACGATGGCAAAATGAAAGAAGCGGCGCGGTACTATCGCGAATACGTAAAATTATATCCTGGCAGCAAAGATCGCGATTATGCAGAATACAAAAAAATACTCTGCAATTTCTATGCTCAGCTCGTACCCCCGCACGATCAAACTCGAACGACAAAAACGCTCGATATGATAACCGCTTATCTTGAACAAGAATCGCAAGAGCAAGCATTTCGCGATGAAGTGAAAAAAATTCAAACGACTTGCTACACCGACCTATTTGAGCATGAAAAAGGTATTTTCAACTTTTATGCAAAGCAATATAATATTAAAGCGGCTGAAGCGCGACTTAAAAATATCCAAAAAACTTTTGTACCCACCGGACGTTTTGATGCAGAATGTCTTGAGCTAGAAGCTTATTTAGCACATTTGCAAGGCAATACTGAACTTCTTAAAGAAAAAACATTGCTCCTTGAATCAAAATTCCCAGGCTACTCGCCAACAATGCTTGTTTCCAACACGCAAAAAAAACCTGATTATGTTCATCGATTCTGAGCAAAATTCAAGAAAAATAGTTGGCCATCTTGGCGAACATGCGGTTGCCCAGCACCTTTTATCAAATAACTATACAATCGTTGCGCGCAATTTTAGAAAAAAAGGTGGCGAAATAGATATCATCGCTCAAAAAAAAGATCTTATTGTGTTTGTCGAAGTAAAAACACGCACCTCCAATTATTTTGCTCTTTCAGAAATTATTGTTCCTTCAAAGCAGCGAAAAATTATCGTAACCGCACGTTCCTATATTCTTGAAAACAAATTACGTGATTACATCCTCCGCTTCGACCTAGCGCTTGTGCATCAAGTCGGCAAAATTTTTAAAATCGAGTATATCGAAAACGCTTTCCAACCGAACGACAATTAAATTTTCTTACGTGCTCGCTTAAAAAAATGCACAAAAAAAACTTCCCATATTTTGTATATCTTTTCATTTATGGCAACTTTTGGTAGGTTCGCGCAGAATAGACCATTTGTATTCTTTTAAATAGGAGACTTTATGAAATTTAAGGTAGCACTTTTGGCTTTCGCTGTTTGTTCAGCTCCACTTGCTCAAGCACAAAACAAATGGCTTGATAATCCGTATTATAACTTTGCAGCAAGTGGTATTTTTGCTGGTTTAGGTGCTTTGTTTTATATGAAAGGTGGCGTTCCCCTTTGCAACCTCAATTATCCACATCCTGCCGCAAATAAAAAAGAATGGGCTGCGCAGAAAGCTCCTTCGCTTTTATCTTTTGGCGCCGCAGCATATCTATTTAAACGCGGTTGGGACAGACTTCCTGCTTCTAACTCAAATACACCTAAAAGCCCTTTTGGCTCAGCAACTACTGGCAATTGATTTCGATAGAGAGCCCCGATAAATTCGGGGCTTTTTTTTATTCATACCAAGCACTAACTGCAAATGCTAAAACTCTTTCGTCTGTGATTAATTTTTTCCTATTGGATTTCTCAAATCTTTTTGGTACCGGTTTATTGTCTCCCAATTTTCCAGCGGATATTTCTTCCGACCCATTTTGCACTTGTGCAAAACGATCTTTAGATACAATAAATAGTGCAAATCGTTGTTGCCAACTTTTGAGCGGCTCCGCGCATTGGAGTTGGACACAACACACTAATAAAAAGCACATTAACAAGTCTTTCATAATTACTTCCTTTTATTATTTTACCGTTGGAGTCTCTATTTTTTTTTCTACAGCTGCAGCGAATTGTTCTTCATGGGCTTGCAAACCAAGCTGAACAATTTGATTAATAAAGTCCATTGGTCTCATGCCAAGCTCTGCCGCTTGATGAAAAATGCATGTTGCGGGCGTTAGCCCGGGCAATGTATTAATTTCTAAAATAACGACTCGCTCTTTTCCAGTTGCGCTCTGCTGTGCCGTTTGATAAAAACAATCAATGCGCGCATATCCTCTACAGCCAACTGCAGAAAAAACTTTTTCTATAATGCGCTGAACATATTCTAAGGTCTGTTTTGGCAGCAACGCAGGCGTCTGGTTCTCTCCAGCTCCCGGTAAAAACTTTTCCTCTATGGATAAAATTGATCCAGCAACAACTGCTTGGCTTGGCGGCAATGCTTGAGGCGAATAATTACCAAGCACTCCAACGGTGAGTTCCATGCCAGTTACCAATTCTTCAATAAGCGCCGCATTTTTGCCTTGATCAAAAATTGTTTGCACCGCTCGCTCAAGCTCATCATCGTTATTCACTTTGCTAACCATTACGCTGCAACCATCATCATGCGGCTTTACTATATACGGAAATGTGCCCACGTTCTGTTGCAATTCTTTTTTAATAAACTCTCGCTCATTTTCCCACATAGTTTTTTCAAGCAGTAAACCACGAGGTACTTCAAACCCCTCTGATCGCAAGAATGAATTCGTTTTCCATTTGTCCATACATAATGCGCTTGCAAGAACTGAAGAGCCATTATAGGGGAGTCCCAACATTTCCAGCGCTCCCTGAACAGAGCCATTTTCTCCAGCGCCTCCATGGAGCGCAATAAATACAAAATCTGCATGCTCGGGCAATGATGCCCAAGAAATTTTTTGCGCACATTCTAAGCTTTTTTCTACTTGCCCTGTTGAGCTTGAAACCAAAAGCTTTTGATCAAGAATAAAAAGCTCTAATTGTCGGTTTACAAAAACAGGAATTGCATCATAACTATGAGGCGATAATTTATAAAATACGTTTCGGCCCGATTCAAGGGAAATCTCTCTTTCATTGGATGCGCCGCCCATTAAAACAGCAACACGCATTTTTTTTTCAGAACTATGTTGTGAAGCGTCTTCCATTTTTCCCATTCGTTTTGCCAAATCGATTCGATTATTTAGTTTATCACAAGCCCGCACCTCAGTTTCAATCAAATGATTAATGAGTTGGGTGTGGCTCATATTGCGTTCTGCGGCTTGCTTAAACATAAAACTTGAAGGGCTTGCACCACTAAAAGTATTCGGATCAATAATAAAGATAGAACCATCTGGTGCTAAAATTCCATCGATACGGGCGCTATTTTTAAATTCCAGCACACGCATTACTTTACAGCAAATATTTTGGATTTTTTCTAAAGCTTCCTGGGTACAACGCGCAGGTGTATAAAGCACCGATTTTCCGGGCATATATTTTTGTTCATAATCGAAATATTCGAGCGCAGGATTCGGTACTACTTCAGTTACAGAAAGTGGCACAAGAACGCCTTCATTATCGGTAATAATAATAGTAGTAAATTCCATCCCATTTATTTTTTCATCAATAATAACCGATTCTATCAATCCATTGTCGCAATAGGCTGCTTTTTTTATTGCCGGCATCAAATCATCTTGATGATGCACTACGGTAACCCCAAAGCTGGAGCCTTCTTTAGCGGGCTTTACAACGCACGGAAAAGTAATCATCTGTTTTTTCATGTCAGAAAGAATAGTTTCTTTATTCAATTCATGGTGCAATTCATGCGCAGTTATTACGACGCAACGCGGCACCATAATTCCGCTCGCTTTAAGTATTTTTTTTTGCATGATTTTATCCATACCCAAAGCACTTGCAAATACTTTGCTGCCAACGTAGGGAATACCGAGTATTTCTAAAAAACCTTGCATCGTTCCATCTTCTGCATAGCGCCCATGCTGCGCTATATACATCGCATCTACTAGTTCTTTCAGCTCATCCCAGCTCACTGATTTCGCCTCTGTCTCAAGCCGATGTTCAAAATCGGTAGTTTTTCCACGATGCAAAAAGCGAAGCGGTAAAATAAAAAGTTTGCCAACGGTATTCTGATAAAGCGGAATAACTTCAAAGCTAAAAGTATCAAGATGATCGCAAACCGTCCGCCCTGAATTGAATGAAACTTCTCGTTCGAGCGATTTGCCCCCCATAAGCACACCAATACGTATTTTATCCATAAAACTCCTTGCCCTTATCCGCTCGTTTTCGATAGTATGAGTATATTAAATAGTGTATAACGAGAATGGTTATAGTTGAACACCATTCGTAAGCAATCGAAAAAAACCTATGAATAAAGCTATCATAAAACGGGATGATTATTTAGTTTGGATCGACTTGGAAATGACAGGATTGGAAATCCAATACGATGTTATTCTCGAAGTTGCAACAATTATCACCGATGGAAATCTCAATCTGATTGCGCATGGACCCCACCTGGTAATCCATCAACCTGATTCGATTCTTGATCATATGAACGAATGGTGCAAAAAAACGCACGGTGCTTCAGGATTAACGCGCGCAAGCCAAGAATCTAACATCACGACCGAACAGGCAGAAGCTGAAACGCTCGAATTTGTAAAACTCTTTTGTAAGCCAAATAGTGCACGCTTAGCGGGCAACTCGGTTTGGCAAGATCGGATATTTTTACAAAAATATATGCCAGTTCTTCTTAATTATTTTAACTACCGCTTAATTGATGTTTCATCAATCAAAGAAGTAATCAAACGTTGGTACCCAACAAATGAAAAAATCAATTTTCAAAAAGCTGATAATCATCGAGCTCTGGAAGATATTGAACAATCAATAAAAGAATTACAACATTATCGCACTAACTTTTTTATTCCATCACTCTGAAGTTAGTAAAGGGAAGCAGTTCTGGAAATGAAGACAAATTGGCTCATTAGAATTCATGCTTATTTACTTTTTTCCATGTTCGTTTGCATAAATAGTATGGATGTAAATAAGATCGACGAGAAAAAACCGAACTCAGAATCAGAAGATGATAAAAGGCCTCAACAAAATACCTATCAACTGTTGTCGAACTGTTTTAACAGAGGGAATGTAAAATCAATGTTTAACATGATCAAATATGTTAAACAAGGTGATATATGTGCTGAGGACGCAACACGGCTTTTACAAAAATTAAAGAGAACCGAGGGCACTCTCCCAATCATACAAAAGCTTATCGAGCTCGGAGCACAAAAAACAATCCCCACGCAATCCTCCGATACAGAATAATGAATAATAGTGCACTCACTGGTAATGACGTAATTATTTGCTAAACTCTTTTTCTATAAACTGCTGTTCGTCCCTTTTATTAATTGAGTATTATGAAACTAACTGCCAACTTACCATTTTTCTTTTTATTGTTCGGTTTTAATGTTGACGCATATGGAATGGATGCACAGCATTTAACCAAAGAATTAGCAACCGCTGCAGAAAGAAATAACCCGCAAATGTGGCTCAATGTTTTAGAAAAGGCTACTACTGTGCAGCTTCCCCATCAAAAAGCAACAAAGCTACTGAAATCAACAATTGAATCGTTCGATTCGCGAAGTAAGTTTTCTCAGAAAGCCTGCCTTATACTTATGGATTTAGGCGCAGATGCATCTAAAACTATTAAGATAGGTAACGCTACCACCACGCTCGCGCAAGCAGCATTTGCGGCGGATGAAATTTAGCTCAATGGATGCGGCGTAAAATAGATACTACTTTGATAACTATTTTCATCAATTGATTGAAAAAGACGCTGAATGGCGAGCATTGTTGATGCTTTGCAATACATTTTTCTGCTGCATAAATTATTCACCTTATGAACCAATGGTCGCGCCGGCCCCAAAACTCGCACCGCTAAAGAGGTTGATCGTGATTTGGCGTTAAGTTGTTGCACAAGTTGCTGCGCTTCCCGTTCCACAATAGCTTCATCTGTATGCTTAAGTTCTATTTCTACAAAGCGCGCATAGGGCGGGTATTCGATCTCTTGCCGCGTTACCATTTCGGTCTCATAAAATTTTATATAATCGGTTTCATTGAGAAATGAAAAGATCGGATGTTCGCTCATAGTTTGCACAATAACTAAACTATCGTGACTCGCTCTTCCTGCTCTTCCCGCTACTTGAATTAATTGTTGCAGCGTTGTTTCTGCTGCATTAAACATCGGAAAATGCAAATTCAGATCTGCCCAAATGACGCCAACCAACGTCACTTTGGGAAAATGGTAACCCTTAGTAATCGTTTGCGTTCCGATTAAAATATCGATCGCGCCATCGTGAAACGATTTTAATGTTTGCTGCCATCTTTTTTTATTTACTGTAGCGTCGACGTCGGCCCGCTCAACGTGTGCGGTCGGAAAAAGTGATTGAATAATCGAAACGAGCTGCTGCGTACCAATCCCTTTTTTTAAAAAAGAAGTTTTATCTGCCCCGCACCCAATGCATGCAGGCGGCAGTTCCTTTTTCAAGCCGCAATAATGGCACAGCAATTGTTCATGATCGTGGAGAGTGAGCGTAACGGAGCATTGCGTACATCGTTCAATCTCGCCGCATTTTGTGCACTGCACAAAAAAACTATGGCCACGCCGATTTAAAAATAAGATCGTTTGCTCTTTTTTTGAAAGTCTATCAATTATCGCATTGTAAAGTTCTTTGCTTACCCAAAAGTTTGGCCGTTTTTTATTCTTATCAAACTGAACCACTTCAATGCAGGGTAAAGATCCGGCATATCGATTCTTTAACTCCAGAAGTTGCCATCCTTTTTGTTGCACAGCATATAATGAAGAGATCGAAGGGGTCGCTGATCCCAGAACAATAGGAATTCCTGCAGTTTGCGCACGCACGAGCGCCGCCTCTTTGCTGTTAATGCGTGGATGTTTTTTTTCTTGATAACCAACTTCATGCTCCTCATCAACAACAATAATCCCCAAGTTTTTAATCGGAAGCATTATCGGCAAATGGACTCCGATAATAATGAGCGGCGCACCCAGCACGAGCGCTTGCCATAATGCCCGCTTTTCTTTTACGCCAATTGCACTGTGAAATCCGAAAATGGTGCACTCTGGCATGGCCGCGCGAAATAGTTGAGTAAATTGTACAGCCAATGAAACTTCCGGTAATAAAACGAGCGCAGATTTTTTATTTTTAATCGCGTGCTGCAGCGCTTTTTTATACACTTCTGTTTTTCCCGAGCCAGTTAATCCATGAAGTAAAAATGGTGAGTATGATTGTTCATCAATTTTTTTTGTAATTTGCTTCACCGCGTATTGCTGTTCATCGGTCAATGTTACTAATTTCGCTTCTGGCTGATTTGAATCAGTTATAACTGATTCAATCTCATGCTCTTTTTGCGTTAAAAACGAACGTAAACGTTGCGCAAAATAGAGAGGAGAAAGCTGATAATAATCCGCGAGTTGATTAATAAATTTTTGATAATGCACATCTTCAGGAACTTTTTCAATCCCTTCGATTGAGCGCAGTTGCCAAGAAACATTCGGCCGGGTGCTCGAAATTTTTTGGATCAATGCGGGAAGCACACGCGCACGCAATGGAACGCTTACGATCATACCCACCTTGAGCTCTTTTAACTCATGCGGTATTTCGTACCATAACGATTCGTGAAATCCATTAAGTAAACGTACTTGTGCAAACATAAACAAAATATATTATTTTTAGATTTATAATTAACGTAAGTATAAAACAAAATCAGAAAGAAGACTGCATAAAAATATTATTTTTAAAAAACTATTTTTTTCAATATGAATAAGGCAAAGACAACTTCTCTTATCTTGCGTTTTGCGTTTAAATGTTTTTAAATAAACTCACAATTTGATTATGCATAATCAGCTTAGTACTTTTAATTGTCAGTTTTTATGAAAAAAATGTTGTATTTTTTTTTATTTTTTCTCGCGCAATATAGTTTCACGCAAGAGTTTCTTTTTCCAAATGAAAACGGATCAGAAAAATGGTCCCAGCAATTTGTGCATTGGAAAAAAATAGAAATAAAAAATGATGACCCTATTGAATTTTACGATGCTCCAACACAAAAAGAGTTGCCCAAGGCTCTTGCAGGCAGTTATTACCAAGTAGCCTATGAAACCGTAAAAATTAACGATAGCACTGCACACGTTCTTTATTTAATTCCGACCGAAGAGAGTAAGAGCTCTCAACCAATTTTCTTGTATAAATACGTTAATTCAAGCAAAAACAAAATAGCAGGAACGCTCGATTTAAAATCGCAAGATTTTAATCCAAATATCGTAAGGGCCGCTGTCGCGCTTGCAGATAAAGAATCCAGATTAATTTATCATAAGCAATTCGGGACTCGAAAATATAAAAAAGTAAGTGATTCAGGCTTAGATTCTGCAGGAAGGTCAATAACATTTTGCAGTCTAGCACTCTTTAAAAATTATTATCTTACTGAACTTATCAGAACTGAGAACGGCGAAATGAAACTAGTCGCACCATACTCAGAAATTAATTGGCTTAGAATTGGGGTTACGGCATTTTCATTTTTAGCGCCCGCCGCATTTTATTATATGAGATGGCGGAGTCAAAAAAGATAGTTATCTTTTCGTTATAATTTTTCCATTTTTTACCGCTCCCAAAATCTTTGCGCCTTTTTTGGTTTCAACCGTTCCAGGCTCCCCTTCAAATATAATATCGCCCACCACGACGGTCGCACCCTTGAGAATTAATGTGCTTTGATTCTTTTTATTGTGATTTGCGACAATAATCTCTTTTGCGCTGGAATTTTCCAGCGATAATTTTCCATCAAAGGTAATCGTATTTTCAAAATGAGATCCAATAGCTTCCATTGAACCATTCACATCAACGGTTTCAAAAAAAATACTATTTTTTGCTAAAACCGATCCATTAACGGAAATCGCTTTTCGGAACTCAACCTCGATAACATCAAGCTTGCCATTAACGTTTACGCGCTGCTCAAATACGCTATTTTTATATTGTCCATAGCCGCACACCTCGACCGGCCCTAATATCGTTTTTCTACCAGGAGTACTTTGCACAGAAGTCTTTGCAAACGAAAGCGCAATCCAGGAAAAGCATAATACTGAAATCATAATTTTTTTGTAACTGAACATATTCATAATAATCCTTATAGGTTAAAATAAGCATAACAAAGCCAGCGATTTTATATACACCCTGTCGAATCGCCTGGTAAATTTGAAAAAAAACACAAAAAAAGGATTATTATGCATATTAAGCTCTTAGCTCTTTTTCTTGTCCCAACCTTCCAAGCATTGGCAATGGGCACCAATAAGCCAGAAAAAAATATCAATCCGCTAGAAATAAATCAGTTAAACGGCCTAACTGACTATGGAAAATATTGTGTAAAAGAATGTTTGCATGGTGATTTTCAGGCCTGCAAACAAGTAGAAAAAGAGCCGGGCCTCATGAAAAAAATTAATGGCCAGCATCCACAAATTGCCGCAGGACTTTATCTTCAACTGCAGAAAGCCCAAAAATACAATCGGGAAAAGCAATTAATAGAAAAGTATTTAAAAGAACGAAAAGCCTGTTTTGAAAAAAACTCCCCATCCGGTTGCAAGTTCATCATCGAACATCAAGAAGCTCTGAAAAAATTAAACGTTCTCAATAATGCGCAATTAAATCAAGCGAAGGATACCATGGGTCAGATGCGATGCCCTTTTTTCTCCGAGTAATATTAAAAAATTGCGGTTTAATTTCCTTTTTTCGTATACTGCAAACGTTTCAAAAAAATAAAAGGAGCGTTTATGCCGCGCACAAAATCGCCAATTATCCATGTGGACTTTGAAAAACCATGGTGGCACATTATTTGGCTCCAAAAATGGCGCGTCTTTCTTATTGCTGCTGGTGAAGCGTGCATAAACATTTTTGATACCGTAAGTCCCATTATTTTGGGATGGGTGTTCACCGCAAAACGCTATGATTATTTTGCTTATTTTTCGATCGCGTGGCTTAGCTCAATAGTTTTTCAGGATTTCGTTCGTAAATTGAACTCAACGCTCCAATTGCGCTGTATTCATAGTGTCCATTTTAATGCGCATCAGTTCCTTTTGCAGGTAGATCCTATGTATCACGCGCACCGTGAAACGGGCGCTGTTTTAGGAAAAATTGATCGCGCGTCCCGTGCGTATGAAAACTTCCTTGATTCCGTGCTTATAGACATTTTGGGTTATGCGGCTGGTATCGTTACTGCTCTTATATCGTTGATGTATGAAAGTTTATGGCTCGGTTTTGTGCTTTTAGGTTTGTTGGCAGTAATTCTCGCATTCAATTTAGGGCTTTCTCGCTATTTTATTATTCCGCGCGAACGAACGCTGATTGATGCCGATGACGCTGTTAAAGCTATGGGCCAAGAAAATTTATCTCAAATCAATCTCATCCGTTCCTATTTTGCAAGCAACGAAATTAATCATCAGCTGAGACTGACCGATGCAAAACTTTTTGGCCAAGAACGCAGTCTCTGGAATGCAAATATCACGATGTGGTCAATTATTAAAATTATGTATTTATTTACCGTTTTTTTACTTGGCACTTATATTCTTGGTAACATTCATCACGGTAATTTAACCGCAATTGATGGTATCGCTTTGATGGTAATGTACATTCAGGGTACCTACGGCATCATCAGCCTCGAGCGCCCCATCCGCACCATGACACGATCGCTCACTCGCATAAAAGATCTTTTTGCTTTCCTGCCAACGTTTGGCAAACAGAGTTACCCTGTTCTTCAAGAATCTGATGAAGAAATGATTCCGCCAGTTGCATCAACTTCTACCATTTCGGTCGTCGCCAACGATATTTCATTTTGGTATACCGATCAAAATAGTATTTTTGATCATCACAATTTATCGCTCTTTGTTAATTCAGCGCAAATATCAAAACTTTATGGTGTTATTGGGCCCTCTGGGGTTGGTAAGAGCACGCTCATTTCTATTTTAGGTGGGCAGCTGAACCCATTAACAGGCAGCGTTCTTATTGATGGGATTGATATCTATGCGATCGATGATTATATGCGCCGTTCCCTTATTGCAATGCAAGGACAAGTAGCTTCAAGCTTGCGTGGCTCGCTCCGCTATAATTTATTGTTTGGACTACCAGAAGATAAACTGAATACGTATACCGATGAATACCTAATTGATATTTTGAGCCGTGTAGGCTTATGGACTATTTTCGAATCAAAAAATGGACTCGATACGCTCATTGGCGAAGGCGGGCTTACTATTTCTGGCGGCCAGCGACAACGCTTAAACTTTGCAAGCCTTTATTTAAGAGCAAACGCCTATAAACCGGCACTCATTTTAATCGATGAACCAACAAGTAGCCTTGACGAAGTGAGCGAACAAGCAATTACTGCAATGATTCTGGAGCTTGCTTTTAATGCACTCACTATAGTAATTGCACATCGCATAAAAACCATTGAAAAAGCGATTGGCATTTTAGATTTTTCATTAATTGCACAAGAAAGAGATCTCATTTTCTACTCGCATGATGAACTGCTAAAGCGCTCAACCTATTATCAGCAATTAATTCATGGCACCGTCACATTGGAATAAAACGTTTAATCGTTGTATACTTACAAGCAGCCGATTCTTACTATTATTCTGAGCTTTTTTTTGATTCAAATGAAAAAACTATTTCCTTTCTTTTATCCAATGCTTTTCACCATGAGCGCATTAGCCATGGAAATTTCGTCTTACAATAAGTCAAATTCTTTAAATGAAGAACATTTATTTCACTCAGCAATTCAAAGCACGAATGCTGAAAATCCCTACTCTTTTATGCAAGAAATTACTCAAGGGATTAATGAAAATAAAAAAATTAAACGCCTGCATCGCGTACTCTCAAAAAATGGTCTGAATACTGAGAGTTTTCTTGAAAAATTTTTCGAGACAAAAAAAATTAATTTTATCGCACAGGAAAAGGGGTGCAGCGCACATGAAGCAAAAAAGATATTAGATCATCTACCGTCATCGAAGTTATTAACCTTTCCCCAAGCTGAAATTGCATTTTCAGATAAAATGTTACCTAAAACCACAAGAAACCTTATAACTAAGCTCATTAAACAAGATGAATGGTTTAAAGACGTACCCATAAATATCGCTTATTCACCAGAAGTTGAAGTAGTTGCCAGCATAACCCCTCAACAAAGCGTAAGCACAAAAACAATTGATATTACCGTCGGTCCACTTTTTTATTTGTGCTGTGAAACAGATACACAAAAAAGTGGCTGCATGTTTCATGAATTTGCACATGCCAAAAGAAAACATGCTCAAGAAACCAATTATATAATTTCCAAACTTCCTAAATGCAATAGAACGACATTGAACATATTGCACGAATATGAAGCAGATCTATTTGCTGCTGCCGAAAGTGTGTCATCAGCCCGCGCAGTAGAATCTACACTTAACTGTTTAAAAAAATTTGCAAATTCTAATGAAACTATAAGTGAAGCTTCTATCGCTTCAAAATTGCCAGCCACAATACGTCAGTCACTAGATGATGAATACCTTTCTTCAATAACTCCATTTTTAACAAAGAAACCCAAATCGGATTATCCATTAATGGCAATGCGGCATCTTAACGCCAAAATGGTTCGCGGACTACTTGAGCTAGAAATAGGCAAAAAAGATAGCTGCTATTTAATGTAATTCTTTAAGCAGCTGCTCCCACTCGGAAAGTCGGACGCTCAATTCGTTCTGTGTTTCTTTAAATTTCTTTTCAGCTTTCTGGTAACCATCTGAGCCGTATTGCAAATGAGCAAACTGCTCGGTCAGTTTTTTCATCTCCTGTTCTAATTTAAATATTTTTGATTCAAGCTGTGAAACTTGCTTACGAAGAGCAAAAAGATCTTTATTTTCAGAATTTCTTGGCTGCCGTTCTGACTCTTCAGCTTTTTTTGGTGCGGGAGTGCTCGCTTTTTCTTCCAAATTATTTTGCATATGTTTTTTTGCATAAAGATACGATTCATAATCGCCATTATAGCTATTCAATCCGGTCGGGGTCAGCTCTAAAATGCGAGTTGCCAATTTTTGAATAAAATCGTGATCATGGCATACCATCAAAATCGTTCCGGTATATTGCTGGAGCGCTTGCAATAAAATATCCTGCGCGTACATATCAAGATGGTTTGTGGGTTCATCAAGAAGTAAAAAATTAGCTCTCTTGAGAAGTACTTTAACCATTGCAACGCGATTTCGCTCGCCACCGCTCAACACTCCAATTTTTTTCTTAACATCATCACCAGAAAATAAAAACGATCCCAAAAAAGAGCGAACTATCTGCTCAGAAATTGTTGGAGACGATTCTTGTACCTCTTCAAAAACGGTCAATTTAGGATTTAAAATCCGCGTTTGGTCCTGCTCGAAAAATGCTGGGGCGACGTTATGCCCAAATTCAATAGACCCATTTTGCAGCGGTAATTTTTCGTGAACCAATTCAAAAAGAGTAGTTTTACCAACGCCGTTTGGTGCAATTAAAGCGACTTTTTCTCCGCGGCCAATTTCGCATGAAACGTTTTTAAAAAGCTGTTTATTATCAAAGGAATGCTGAACATTTTTCACTGTCAGCACGATTTTTCCGGATTGTGCCGTTTCAGGAAATTTTAAATGTATTGAAGGTAAAAGTGGCTCAATTTCAACGAGTTCTTCTTTGATTCTGTCAACTTGGCGAAGCATATTTTGCGCCATTTTTGCTTTAGTCGCTTTTGTTCCCCAGCGTTGCGCCCAATCCTCTTTCTTTGAAATCTCTTTTTCCTGGCGGTCGCGCTTGGTAATTGCTTGTAAACGACGTTCTTCTTTTTGGGCTAAATAATACGTTAAATTACCACTATAAAGCGTTCCACGTCCCAGTTCGAGTTCAAAAATTTGAGGGCAGCAATGTTCCAGAAAGTATCGATCATGGGTTACGAGTAAATACCCAAACGAGCCATTTTTTAAAAAATTGAAAAACCATTCTTTTGCAACAATATCCAAATGGTTTGTTGGCTCATCAAAAAGATAAAAATCCGCTTCCTGCAAAAGGAGTTTTGCTAGAAGTACGCGCATTTTCCAGCCCACGCTTAACGTGCTTACGGGCAGTTCAAATTTTTCTTTCTTAAATCCTAACCCCAGCAAGATCTCAATCGTTTTACGTTCAGCATTAACCCTATCAAAATGCGCAAGCTGCTCCTGTACACCTACATATTCTTCAATCGAATCTGCGGCATCATCATTTTCCTGCGATGCTAATAAATCTTCGAGCTCTTTCATTCTTTTTTCAAGCTGGGTGTACCGTTCAAAAACAGAGAATGCTTCGTCAAAAACATTTTTATCCGATTGCATAACGAGCTCTTGCGGCATGTATGCAATTTTTTGCTGCTTATCCAGAGAAAGTGCGCCATCGGTAAATTGTTGAAGGCCGGCAATAATTTTAAGCAATGTGGATTTACCAGCCCCATTTCGCCCAACGAGGCCCACTTTTTGATGAGATTGAAATGTGGCGTTCAATTCACGAAATATGGTGTGTTCGCCTAATTGCAGCTGCGCATCACGAATAATAATCACGAGTATACCTTAAGGATTTATAGTTCTTTAGCTAACTTGCTTATTTTTTTCAAGGCTCTCATCTTGGGCTCGGCAACACTGAGCAAATTAATTGCCTTAATAAGTTTTTTACCAACCTTGTCATACATCTCTTCATCTTTTTTTATCATATCGGCAATCCCAGCCCGTTCTTGAGCACTTCCCTTCTCTTTCTTTAATTCGCTTAAATGCTCCGCAATATACTGGCATTTTGCCTGTAAAAGCTTGAGCGCGATAACGGCTTTTTCTTTCTCTAAATAGTAATTGGGCCGAGAAAGAACATTAAGTGAGCAAATCAACAACACGAGGAGAGCAAAAATACGCATACTTAACACCTTTTTGCTCTTAAACTACTTCATTCTTACCCATTGTATCAATTGTTAGAGCATTTGTCAGAGACAATCCTTTAATTCTGGGATGCACTTCCGATAGGTTAAAGCTTAATGTGTCTGCACCAAAAAAAAGGGAGTTCGTATGTGTTTTTCAGCTACCGCCAGCTTTGGAATGAGTGGGATTCTTGCCCTCATAGGTCTAGCTGCCTTCCGCCTGGCTCACCATAAATCACAACGAATGTTAGGATGTATTCCGATTTTTTTTGCACTTCAACAGGCCGCCGAGGGTGTAGTTTGGCTCACTATTGGTCGACCCTCCCTACAATCCTTACAATATCCTGCAGCATATGTATTTCTATTTTTTGCCTTTATTATATGGCCTTTATGGATTCCGTTGGCAGTGCACATTTTCTATCACCGCATCAAAAATATATTTTCTACGCTGCTCGTTATTTGGGGCTTTATGGTGAGCACATTCTTTGGCTATTATTTGCTCACGACTCCTTTTGCCCTCGTTATTGAGCAACATCATATTGTTTATCGTTTTGATTATACTCAACATTATGGCGTCTTAAGCTCACTTGCTTATCTAATGGCTACTTTCTTGCCCTTTTTGATCGCACCGCGTCGCATAGGGCAGTTTTTTGGGATTTTAGTTATTGTATCGTACGCGATCGCCTATCTTCTTTATCATTATGCATTTATTTCAGTATGGTGCTTCTTTGCCGCAGGACTGAGCGCGTATGCGTGCTTGATGATTTGGCAGGATAATCGCGAAAAGCGACGCGCGTAGAAAATTCCTTCGATTTGGGCTATAGTCAAAAATAAACGCTTTTGAAGGAAATTTCTTTTGACACAATCACCCTTCGACCCTAAAAAAACATTATTTTTAATTGATGGTTCGTCGTTTCTGTATCGCGCTTATTATAGTATGCGTCCTCTTCATACCATCACAGGGGTTCCAGTGCAGGCAGTATTTGGATTCTGTCGCATGCTCAAAAAGTTAAGCGATACGTTTAAGCCAGAATATTTGAGTTTAGTTTGGGATAGCCGTGGCAAAACGATCCGGCATGAACAGTATCCTGAATATAAAGCAACGCGACAAGCCGCCCCCACCGATTTATCAAGCCAAAAAGAACTTATTCAGCAATTTGCTGAAATCATCGGCATGGGCCAATGCCAACAAACTGGCGTCGAAGCGGATGATTTGATGTACTCGATTGCACAAGAATTAAAAAATAGTGGCGTCAAAATCGTGCTAGTAACATCCGATAAAGATATGGGCCAAACGATTGATGAATCTATCCTCATTTTCGATCCGTTTAAAGATATCGTTATCGATCGGCCCGCATTTGAAGCAAAAATGGGTTTTCCAGTAGAAAAACTCCCTTTTTATTTTGCTATCCTTGGCGATTCCTCCGATAATATTCCGGGCGTGAAAGGAATTGGGGAAAAAGGTGCCACCGAGTTAGTAACGATGTTCGATTCACTTGAAGATCTTTACGCGCATCTTGAGCGTGTGCCAAAAGAGCGCACCCGCCAACTGCTTGAGCAAAGTAAAGAAAACGCTTTCTTGAGTGAAAAGCTTTTTAAATTGCATTATATTCCTCTGCATACCAGCCTGAGCGAATGGAAGTATGATGCGAATAATTGGCAAAAAGCATTACCATTTTTTCAAGAGTTGAACTTCAATAGCCTCATCAAAGAAATTAAATCTGAAGGAGGAGTTCCTGCCTACCAACAACAAAAAACTGCACTCTCTAATGCAGAAAAATATAATTTCATTACGGTCACAACGCGTGAGCAACTCGATGAAATTGCGAATTTAATTAAAGCAAAGCGGATCGTATCGATCGATACTGAAGGCGCCGGTCTTTTGCCAATGCAAGGATATATGTGCGGATTTTCGGTATGCGTCCAAAAAGGAACTGCATACTATATTCCGTATGCGCATCAAACAACTGAAACACAGCTGAGCAAAGAAGAAATTTTTTCTGTGCTCAAACCGCTGCTCGAAGATGAAACAATAAAAAAAATTATGCATCACGCAAAGTTTGATCTTCAGGTTTTTTTCAATGCTGGAATCGATGTGCGCGGTTTAGTAATCGATACACTAGTTGCTGCTCATTTGATAACCGAAGATTGGCAACGCATCGGATTAAAATATTTATCAGAGCATTTTCTTAACGAGCCGATGCTTTCTTTTGCAGACGTCGTCACGAATAATGGATACAAAATATTTCCTCAAGTACCACTGAAATTAGCAACCGAATACGGCGCAGCAGATGCGCACCAAACCCTTCAGCTGACCGCATTGCTCGAACATAAGTTGCAAGAAAAAGAAATGGAAAAACTTTATCATGAGATCGAACTTCCTCTCGTGCAAGTACTCACCGATATGGAAAAAGTTGGTATCGAGCTTGATTTAAAAGTTATTGCAGAACTTGATGAACATGCTTCAAAAGATTTAAAAGATTTAGAAGAAAAAATTATTTCTTTAGTTGGCGATGAATTTAAAGATATAAATCTCAATTCCCCAAAACAGCTGGGTATCCTTCTTTTTGAACATTTAAAACTTCCGCCAAAAAAAAAGACGACCGGAAAAACTGGCTATTCAACCGATCAAGAAGTGCTTGAAGAACTTGCATTGTTGCATCCAGTTCCGGGCCTTATTGCAAAATATCGGGAACTTTTTAAATTAAAAAGCACCTATATCGACGCACTTCCCGCATATATTAATCCCAAAACGGGAAGAATTCACAGCACATTCAGCCAAACGCAAGTAGCCACAGGGCGGCTCTCAAGCTCCGATCCTAATTTGCAAAATATTCCTACCGATTCTGAAAACTTTCCCGATATACAAATAAGGAAAGCGTTCAAAGCGCCAGAGGGACATGTTTTTCTTTCTGCCGATTATTCGCAAATCGAGTTGCGCGTTTTAGCTGAATTTTCGCGCGATGAAAATTTGATTGAATCGTTTATGCACAATATCGATATTCACCGGCAAACTGCTTCAAAAATTTTTGGGGTCGCTCGTTCAGATGTAACGAATGCGCAGCGCCAAGTTGGTAAGCGAATAAATTTTAGTATTTTATATGGATTGACGCCGTATGGATTATCGAAAGATTTGAAAATACCGCTCTCCGATGCAAAACGATATATCGATACCTATTTTGCGCAGTATCCTCGAGTTTCTGCATGGATGGAATCGGTCGTTGCAGAAACCAAGGCAAAAGGATACGTCACCACCTATTGGGGACGCCGTCGCTATTTGCCAGGTATTCATGAAAAAAATAAAAATCTTTTTGATTTAGCCCGAAGAATGGCGATCAATACACGAGTGCAAGGAACCGCGGCGGAACTCATGAAATTGGGCATGATTCACATTGAGCGATTATTAAAAGAGCATCAACTCGGTGCAAAAATGGTCATTCAAATTCATGATGAACTATTGCTTTCAGTGCCAAAAGAAGAATTGGAAAAAACAGAAAAACTAGTGACGGAAACGTTAGAAAAAGTGGTACTCTGGAAAGTACCACTCGAAGTTTCTACGCGGTCTGGACACGATTGGTTTGAGGTGACAAAGTAAATTGGTGCATTTTCTCTAAATCATCCTGGTTAACACCAACCGATTTGAATAGTTGCGCTTGCGAATAATTCATAATTTTCTCAATCTGCGCTTTTTCTTTTTCGTAATCTTTGATTTCATCGTTAAGATCTTTTAATGCACAGGTCTTTTTTTTGAAGCATTTCCTTTAAATTTGTATTCTCAGATTGATTCCTTGCATACCTATCAGTAATCAGCGCGATTTTAAATTTATAAATCCACTCTTGGTTATCGTATGACTTTTGGAATCGCTGTCGTTGCTCAGCGAGCTTTTTCTCGCCTTCTCTTTTGAGAATAGCCAGATCAACTTCTCGATCTATTAGTGCATCGTCTAAACTTGTTTTTAACGACTCTATCTGTGGATTAATACTTTTTTGGCCATACTTGAAACCAAAATAGCCAGCGCTCGCAGCCGCTAGACCAGCGGCAATCCACCCAGCGGCAGGATGCTGAACTGCAGAAACTATTTTATCTCGGGCAATATCACATACAGTCAATAGTGAAGAAGAATAAAACGGAAAATGAGGTAATACTGGAGTAAAGGAGTCGTACCAAGAAGCTTGCCCGTGCGTCGCCATAAAAAGGAGAGTGAGAGTAAGCACTGAGAAATTCATTTTTTTATTCATAATAACCCCCATGTTAATTAATAACGCTAAGCAAAGATGCCGCATCCATTAATAATAATACATTGTTATTACAAATAGTCAAATTTAATGCTGGACAATTTTTTTATCTAAGTATGCAAAAAGTATTTGCGTGAGGGCATAGTTTATATTATTTTTTGTTTGATTTTAATCTCTTATCAGCTTCGATTTCTATTTTCGTAGTCCAGTCTGGCAAAATCTTAATTTCTTTGTTGCCAGAAACATCTAAATATTTTAAGCCTGTGCAAAACTCAAGCTCGGCTGGTACCTCTGCAAAATTATTATTGCTCAAACTTATACGCTTGGCGCATTGAGCTAATTCTTTAAAGCCTTTCGGCAAAGCTTTAAGATTATTGTTTGATAGATCGATAAAATGAACGCTAAAATCATCGCCAAGAATTTTCTTATTTGGCTTCTTACCAGTACTCAGTCGAAATGCAAGAACCGCTTTTTTTAGAAATTCCTTAACATTATCAATTCCGCGATTTGAAAGATCAAGCGTGGTGTACATGCGCGTTAGCTCAAAATCACCCACGCGCCGTAAATCTGGATGCGTAATTAATTGGTAAAACATGTAGTCCTTACAAAGTTTCTTAAACTTATCGCTCGGACGTTTCACCTTTTTTTCTTTCGGGGTGCACAGCACCTTGACAAAAAGATCATTGCTGCTTTCTGTAAGCTCAAATTTGGCATTGTACGATGAGCGCTTTTCATGAGCAGTTTTTTCATGGAAAGAACCACGATAGTCCATCCCATTAATATTTACTAAATACGCGAGAAGAAAAAGAATAAATAATTTTTTCATAAATACCTCTCTTTTAAATTAGTATTGAGTTTACTCAAAACGAAGAATCAATTTAAAGAGACGATTTATCAAAGACCCGTAGAACTTTTACTCAGCAGCTTTACATCAGAAATCGCGATACAAACGAGCGCAGCGCTATCGAAATTTGCAACCCCATTGCGAATCGGAAAAAAAAACGTGAGTCTTTTAACGCGGCTCATATTCTGCTCCAGAAACCATTTTAATTTTTATAAATCTCCGTAGAATGAAATGCATATAAATTTTATGCCGGAAAGATAAACTATGGATTTAAATACTGCACAGCAACACGCTCAATTAAACGAAACAAAAACCATCGATCCGCTGGGCGATGGAATAAGCTCTCTTGAACTGGTGCGCGTTTCGGGGTCCGATCTTGATATCGTAAACGCTGCGCGTGTTTCGTACGGAAAATTTTCGACAGAGATTTCAGAACGGGATAAAAAATTAATCCATTTTTTGATGGAACATCGGCATACGAGTCCTTTTGAGCACAACCAACTTTCATTTCGCGTGAAAGCGCCGATATTTATTGCACGTCAATGGTTTCGGCATCGTATGAATTCATACAATGAAATCAGTTACCGATTCGTGAAATCTGCATTAGAATTTTATATTCCCCAAACATGGCGACAGCAAGACACAGTGAACAAGCAAAGTTCACTTGGCAATTTTCATAACGAAGAACTGCTAGCAACCTATAAAAAATCGCTGGATCAGGCGGTGCACGCCTACGAAGCACTGCTTGCAGCAGGCGTAGCGCGCGAACAAGCGCGCGCACTTCTTCCGGTTTGCACCTACACCGAATTTATCTTCACGTGCAATTTGCATTCGCTTATGCATTTTATGAAATTGCGTATGCACGCGGGCGCACAATGGGAAATTAGAAGATTTGCGCAAGGTTTACTATATTTGGCGGAACCGCATTTTAAAGAATCGCTTGCCCACTGGAAAAAAATTGAAATGGCGGGAATTCCACAAGAAGCTTGGGATATTAATTTTGTGAATAACTTGAGTGGACAATAAAAAAAGGTTCTCCGCAGACCAAGCCCTTTTGTCCCGAAACTGTTGGCTTAAATTACCGAAATTGATGCTCAAAAAAGCACCTACTTCGATAGGCGATATAAATTTTAACTTCTTAGAGCGCTCAAAGGAAATTTATTAAATATTTTTTGCGATTGCTTACAGCTTTATCGATGAGTCAATAATAAGAAAAGGGCTCTTTGGCCCTTTTCTTATTATTGCTTTTTTAATTGTTTCTTGAAATAAACTCAATAAAAACAATAGAACGAGCAAATTTTATTTATGCTCAACGCGATATCTAATCGTCGTCTGATTAATATTCTCGCCGAACCATTCTATTTTGGGATTTTCTGAACCGACAATCTTAGTGGCGCTAGGCAAAATAATTGTTTTTAATGATTGCAATTTTTCGAATGTTGACGAATTAACTGCTGCTATCGGATTAGAGCTTGCCAGTACCTCTTCAACATGAGGAAATAGGGATGGAATAAAATCTAAACCCTTAAATTGATTATCTGTAAGATCAACACGCTTAACGGTTTTTCCTAAAAAAGAGAATGAGCTTGGGACCTTTTCTATGTTATTAGTCGAAAGCTGAAGCGTATGAATCGGAAACTTTTGCAAATCACTATCTGTCGGAGAGATAGTAGTATTTAGTGCTGCCAGCAAATCTGCCTGATTTACATACTCTTCTAAATTATCGATTTTCCTGCCGCCAAGATTGAGCGTCGACATATGGTCTGCATCAACTTTTCCAGTTTTTCCCAATTGGTGCGCAGCATAAAAAACAACAAGACGTGTGCATTTTTTTTCGAGATCCCCCATGCGCGAGTCTGATTCCATTGCTAGCACTGAAATTGGAAAACTCAATAGACTCAACATGGAAAGTTTTAAAATGAAATTCATAGAATATCCCTCGTTAGTGAAATAGTATAAATAATGCCCTGTAATTTTATAGTTTTTGACTAAAGCTGACAAGAATCCTGTTAAATAAAGAACACGTTTACTCTTATATTTGTTTTTTAGCTATTTTATTAAGTAGTGGCGAGCAAAAAGTTTTTTCTGACGAATAGCGCAATTCTTTAAGATTTTTTAATGCGGCAACATCCTCTGGTTGAATTTCAGCAATCGGATTTCCTGAAACATCGAGTTTTTGGAGGTTTATTAATGTCGAAACCTCTTTAGGGATTGCTTTAAATCGATTGCACTCGAGAGAAAGTTCACAAACATAGGGCGCAAGCTGACAAATTCCATTCGGCAATGACTCCAACGAATTATGTCCTAAGAAAATCTTTTTGGGGCTAAATAAGTCGAAATCAACCTTGCCCAGCTTAGTATTGTGGCCGAGAGCTTTATGAATTCGTTTACTCGTTTCCATATACTGCATGATGCCACCATCGACGATTTCGCGGCCCTCAAGTTCCAAAGCGTTCCATTTTGAAGTAGGTGCAACAGGATCTGAATTTAGTTTAATATAGCGTACGCATGCCCTGAGAAACCGAATATCCTTTTTTTCTTTCTGCTTATTTTCAATTGATGACCCATTTTTAACGATGTTTAAATTGATGCTGCCTCTCATAACCGACAGCTGATTTTGCTCATTATCTTCTGGATCAGAGACCGGAATATTAGCATAAAAGCTAATAGATTTCTCACCCGTTAGCCACCCTTCAGAAAAATCTCTATTCGCCTCTGCACCATTGGGCAACAGAGATTTTTTCACTGGTGGAATTTTATCAAAACGATTTGGGGTTTTATGCTCCAAAGCTTGAAGAACACCCGATCCCAAAAGTAACGCTAATATGACTATTTTCATGGTAGCCCCTAATTTTTTTTGTTTTTTAATGTATTCAACTACATTTTACCGCCAGATATTCGTTACAAGAAGCCCGCAATAGGAAATAAATATAATAATTTTCCCTAAACAATGCCCTAAATTGCCTTTTTGGGAAGATAATGCACATTTGTATTCTTCGGAAAAACGACCCCATTTTTTGACCGTTATTGACATTTAGAACGAATTTAGGCATTTTGATAACAGATTTCATCTCTAACGAATTCCGTTAGCTATAAAAAAAGCATTTTATCTTCTAAGGAATAACGATGGCAACTAGTAAATCGGGTGGTTCAACATCCAACGGCCGCGATAGTATGAGCAAACGTTTGGGCATCAAGCTTTTTGATGGCCAAGAGGTTTCTGGCGGCGAAATTATCGTTCGTCAGCGCGGTACCGTGGTACACCCAGGGCGCTCTGTTGGTTTGGGCGGCGATGATACTCTTTTTGCACTTGCTGCAGGAGAAGTAAAATTCCATTACGGCCGCAAGGGACGAAAATTCGTTTCTGTTTTACCTCGTCAGCAATAATTTCCAATTACCGTGGATTTGATTTCTCTAAAAAACCTTGCTATAAAAAGCAGGTAGGTTCTTGTCGTTACCACGTATGAAAAGATTCTTTTGATCGGAGAGTGCATGATTGATTTTCTAAAATACCGTTTTCTTTATGCTTTACTTTCAGCGGCTATCATATTTAGCTTTGTTGGGATTGCTGTATATAAAAAAATGACCACTGGTCAGATTTTTAATTATAGTGTCGAATTCACCGGCGGCACACAGTTGCTTCTTGGATTTGAAAAACCGATGAAAAGCAGCCAAGTGGTTGAAATTTTAGAGCATCAGGGATGGTCGGGAATCACCACGCGCGAATTTTCTGATAAAGAAATTCTCATCCGTACCAAAGATGTACCTGAAGATATAGCGATACTTGGAGAAAAGGTACGCCAAACAATTCAAGAAAATCTGAACGATAATACGGTAAAAGTTCTGCAAATTGACAGCATCGGTGAAGGAATTGGCAAGGCATTAAGCTGGAATTCGATGAAAGCGGTCATTTTTGGCCTTATTTTGATGCTTATTTACATTGCTTGGCGCTTTTGGTCGGTTGCTTATGGCGCTGGCGCAGTTGTTTCATTATTCCATGATGCGATCGTGATCTTACTTTTCTTCTTGATCACAGGCAAAGAAATTTCCATGAACGTTATCGGTGCCATTATGGCGGTTTTGGGCTATTCAATTAACGATACCATCGTTATTTTTGCCCGAATTAGAGATAATATTAAACATATGCGAACGAGCTCGATTGAGCATATTGTAAATGTGAGTATAAACCAAACCCTACGCCGTACTATTTTGACAACGGGCGCAACAACCTTGGTTGTTGTTGCTCTCTTGCTTTTTGGCGGCGAAGCGCTGCGCGATTTATCGCTTGCACTCCTGATTGGTATAGTTTTTGGTGCATACTCTACAATTTACATAGCAAATCCTGTTATGCTATTAATGTATAAAGAAACAAAGTAGCTTTTCGGCAATTTTTATAGAGCACATGCGTAAAGCTTGCAGCGTACCACGTGCGTTGCATGGGACTTGATAATACGTAATTTACTAAAGAAAATCTGACATATTCCAATAGTGTTTGTCTGCTCACTTGGTGTTGAGCAACACATTGGCTTATTTCTCATTAATTCAAGAATCTTTCACGTTCAATGGCTGATTCTTATTTTCCATAGGGACATTCATTCATCACCTCTCATTAAGGAGATCCTCTCTCATGACACCAGAAGAATTAAGACAGTTAAATCTTATGGACCTTCATCAACAAGCTCGCCGCCTTGGCGTCGTTGGTGCAAGCCTTATGCTCAAAGAAGAGCTCATAAGAAATATTATCGAGATGCAAGCAAATCCTGATAAAGAGATCGTGGTAGGGGGAGTATTAGAAAAATTACCCGATGGATTTGGATTCCTGAGATCAGCAAAATTTGATTACGTTTCAGGACCGGATGATATTTATGTATCACCATCACAAATCAGGCGTTTTAATTTGCGCACTGGCGATATGGTTACCGGGGTAATTCGCAAACCAAAAGATGGCGAAAAGTATTTCGCACTTTTAAAAATCAACCAAGTAAATAATATGGATCCTGCGGTGCTTGCAGATCGGCAAATTTTCGATCGTTTGACGCCTCTTCATCCTGATAAAAAATTTAATCTTGAATCTGATCCAGCGTTTATTTCAACGCGATTGATGGATATCTTTTCCCCTATTGGTAAAGGGCAGCGCGGATTAATCGTCGCTCCTCCAAAAGCGGGTAAAACAATGCTCCTTAAGGAGATTGCACAAAGCATTCTTGCAAATCATCCAGAAATATTCTTGATTGTGCTCTTGATTGACGAACGCCCCGAAGAAGTTTCAGATATGCGCCGTTCAATTAAAAATAAAAATGCTGAAGTGATCAGTTCAACATTTGATGAACCAGCAGAGCGACACGTTCAAGTGGCAGAAATCGTTCTTGAAAAAGCAAAACGCATGGTTGAAAGCGGCAAAGATGTGGTTATTCTGCTTGATGCAATCACTCGCTTAGCACGTGCGTATAACACAACCGCCCCAGCATCAGGAAAAGTTTTAACTGGCGGTATCGATGCTAATGCATTGCAACGCCCAAAAAGATTCTTTGGTGCTGCGCGAAATACTGAAGAAGGCGGATCGCTCACCATCATTGCAACTGCGCTTGTTGAAACAGGCTCTCGCATGGATGAAGTGATTTACGAAGAATTTAAGGGTACGGGTAATATGGAAATGCATTTGAGCAGAAAAATCTCAAACCGCAGAGTTTTCCCTGCTCTTGATTTACTTGTTTCTGGTACGCGCCGTGAAGAGCTTCTTCTTTCTGAAGATGAACTCAACAAATCATGGATTATTCGCAAATTCCTTTCAACAATGAATACGGTTGAAGGTATGGAATTCTTAATTGATAAGATGAAAAAGCATAAAACAAATGCTGAGTTCTTTGAATCAATTCAGAAAAAGGGCCAAGGTTCAACATCTCCTGAGCCAAGATCAGAAGGGCGGTCAGAAAATCGCAACGACAACAACAATTTTTAGAAATTAAATAGAAAAAGGCGCTCGGATTTCGGGCGCCTTTATTATTTAATTTCATTTATTTTCTTCTCTTTAGGTTGGTGTTTTTTTTCCCGCTGTTCAAGAATATCATTACGAATTTTTTCATATTCAGTTTTATTTTTTAGTTTTAGAAATTTCCATCGGGGCTCTGGAAGCTGCATTTTTTTTATTTTTTTAATTTGACTTAAAGCTACAGCATTTATTTTATCACTACCCAATCTAGCTAGATAATCACGATAACCCTTTTCACATTTCTCACCCACTTCTTGCAACCATTCCTTACCCTTCGATTCCTCGATCAGAAATTCTTCTATTTCTCCATACGATACAGGATTCTCACACGAAGCCAAATCCTGCTCATGACGAATAATAAATAAATATCTTGATGCCAAAGTAGTTCCATAACTTCCATTTTTGCATTGTTCTATTGATAGTTTAAAGAGCGCGTCAACGTCACCCTTTGCCGCCAGTTCTTGAAGATTAGTTCGGGGCGTGTTGTTTTGCATGCCGTTTACAATATTTAAACGGCATGCAAAAACTATTATTAATAACTTTTTTTTCATTAGACGCTCCTTATAACAAACCTCTTGGCAATTAAGGGCTATTTTGTTCCATCTCTCGTTCTATTTCCTCTATAACGTCCGCTCTGATTTGGGGATGTATCTTTGAAGATTTCATCTTGGTATATGAAAATTCATACACGCTCACTTCATTATCTTTCAATGCTTTAGCGCAAAAAAACATTGAGCTAGCAAACTAGCTTTAATCAGATTGAAAAATCTTCAAATTCCATTCGTATATTTTCAAGAGCTTCATTTCTTTTTTCTTGCCACTGATTTTCAGGATAAAATTCTACCGTGGGTTGAAACTCTAACAACCATTTTGCAGCCGGCAGTTTTTTTGTGCGATTCATTGCCGCAGCCCACTCAAGCGCTCCCAATGAAATTTGGCTGATCAATTTCTCGTCAGCTTTATTAATAAACTTTGCATAAGGCTCATTATCTATTTGGGAAAATTTCTTCTCAAGCTTTCTACATAATTTTTCTTTTGAAAGATTTCTGCAACATGCCACATCTTGCAATAAGCGATAATGAAACATGTTATAATAAATAACCGCCTCAGAAAGTTTTTGTTCTTTTCTTTTTTCTAAAGCTAATTTCATTAATACGGGCACTTCGAGCACGTTTTGTATTATTGGCTTAGGCTTAATTTCTGATTTTTCTTTTGATTGCAAAAAAGTATCTGGCGATTCCATACCAACAAGCGAAAACCCCATCACGACATTCACAGTAAAGAAAAAAAGATTATATTTCATGCACATTCCTTTATGAATTAACCTAAACTCGATCTCAATTCTTTTATTATTTCAGCGCGCTTATCGTGCCATTCAGACGGTTGTATAAATAGATTTTTTTTATTTTTTTTTCTTGAACTGTATGCGAGCAACCACTTTGGCTCTGGAAGCGGCGCGCCAGATGTGCTTCTGCCCTCAGCCCATTCTAATTGTTTTATAAATAGTTTGTTATATTCTTGCTGCGGTAACTTTTTAACATATGATACAAATAGTTTTTGTTCGGGCTTGGCAAAAAAGAGCTCTATTTGCGCAAAAGCATTCTCACCGAGAGACTTATCGGTGCAGCATGCATCACCTTGTGCAACGAGGATATGATAACGCTGCAATAATTCCAAAGCTTCTTCAAGCTCTCCCTTAATACCTTTTTTCGATGCCATCCGAATAATGGCCGGAGCATGTGCCTGTTCTGCTAATTCTTCCAAATTAGAAGAATTCTCCATTGCCTTCACACCAGAAAATACAAATCCTAACATAATCAAAATTGATGCACGAAACTTCATGGTACCATTCCTATTTTAAGAATTTTGTAATTTCTTTTTGTTGGCACTGGTTAAAAGTTCTTTAAGCGTTGAAATATTGTGCGCATCATTTACTTCTTCCTTATCACCTTTTGGCGTTTCACAAATTTTTGGTACGTCAAAAAAACGTTCATCATTCATAAGCAACGCAAATGCTTCAATTCCTAATTTCCCTTTACCGATATCATCATGCCGATCCACTTTTGAGCCCAATTCTTTTTTAGAATCGTTGCAGTGAATTGCTTTTAATTTTCCTATACCGATCAACTCATCAAATTGTTTCCAAAAGAAATCGTAAGTTTTTTGGGTACGCAAATCGTAACCAGCGGCAAATGCATGGCACGTATCAATGCAAAAACCTACATGCTTTTTTTTATGTATCCCATGATAAATTGCTGCTAACTGTTCTAACGTTGTTCCAACTGCCGATCCCTGCCCTGCAGTGTTTTCAAGCAAGAGCATTGTTGGCCCATCAAACTCCTCAAAAACTTTATTAATGCTTTCCGTAATCAATTCGATACACTCTTGCTCAGAACTTCCTACAGCCGCTCCGGGATGCAGCACGAGCGCAGGAATGCCAAGTAAAGCGCACCGCTCTAATTCTTCACGAAGCGCGTGTTGCGACTTATTTCGGAGCGCTGCTTGCGCAGAACCAATATTGATTAAATAACTGGCGTGCGCAACAACCGCACCGACTGAAGAATTAGCCCATCGATCCTTAAAAGCTTGAGCATCTTTAGGATCGATATGCTTTGCAGCCCACTGCTTATTGCTTTTTGTAAATATTTGCATGCACGTGCCGCCTACCGTCTCAGAACGCTCAATAGATTTGTAAAAACCACCAGCGATGGACATATGCGCTCCTATCAGGAGTTCAGATTGTTTCTTTTTGGCTGCCATTCGCTTTTTCCTTTATGACAATAATTGACAAAATAACGCAAATTAGTAGGATAAATAGCATCCTTAAATGTCCCTGAATAGTTCATCACATTTTTGGTAAAAAATTGAGTAGTTATTGGCGCACATCTGTTTTTCCCAGAAAATAAAATTTCCGGGGCCCCCTAAACCGTCTTCGCGGGCCGCTGCATATCATTGTACCGGCAAAAAAGCTTGAATGCACGAGTAAAATGCTTGTCGCACATTGCTTGCACGTTGGCAGGATAGTTGGGGTTGTTTATAAACCCATTTTTGAGCATTTGCACGAAGGTTTGCATTGTATGAAGTTCATCATCCGCGCCCCGCTTTTTGCATTTTTCATTTTCGCACCCGCACTCTTTTTTTATTCTGCTCAGGCAGATAATACTGCGCCAGTTATCGCTGGCAAACCAGGTGATACAAAAATTTATTATGAAAAGATTGCTACACCGGAAGCAGAAAATGGCAAAGAAGAAAATTTGCCAGATGAATCTGATGCGGCAGGTGCTCCACAAGAATCATATGAAGCAAGCGCGCTTGAAAAAGAAAAACCAGTAGGTAGACAGCGCTATCAACGCGTTTTACCGCCAAAAGCACCCCTGGCTTTTGATCTTGGCAATCTAACCGGCAAGATACAAATCAAATGGAAGCCAGAAACGTTTTTTGCAAAAAATAGTAACCTTTTAAACGATAACAACACGAGCGACTGGTTGTTCCTCAATCGTTCAACGATCGATATTAACTTCGATTTTCTCTACGGCAGAAAAGTTCTTGGTTATGATTCAACCGAATTTTTTGTCACGTTGCGAAATAAAAATCTTTGGGGAGATGCAGAAAGTATTGCTTCTACCACCGATGCTGATATCAAACTCCTTGAAGTTGTTTTCGGCCCACACCGCCACTTTATCAGTCGTAACATGGTTTGGATTCGTGAAATTTGGCTTAAGTTCTGCATAAACGATGCACTTGCTTTTGGATTTAATCATAATCATTACTTTACGCTTGGCTCATTCCCGTTTGAATTAGGCCGCGGTATTGCGCTTGGTGCTGCATTTGCGGTAAGCCAACGTTTCCTTGGTTTCTTTTCCGATACAACAATCGATCAATACGCATACGGATTTAAACTTTCTGGTGATTTTTTCCCATCAAAATTGACGTACGATGTTTACGGCGCAATCCTTGAAAATAAGAGTGGAAGTTTTTCAAATACATCACTTAAAAACCGTGGGCAACAATTTGGCCATCGCCTTGATCAAGAACGCGGACCAGGAAAAATTAACTTCGTTGTAGCCGGCCGCTTGCGCTGGACGCCAGTTCGCCAACCATGCGGATTCCTACAATTCGAACCGTATATAATGTACAATCGTGCGCCTGAACAATTGGTAGAAATTCCTGCAGATTCACGCGGACAACTTGGCACGATCGGCCTTGCATCAGAATTTACGAACGGTAATTGGGAAGGCGGATTTGATTTTGCAAAAAACTTTGGCGTGCAAGATGTATTTGGCATAGATCGCAATCGCATCGATTTCGAAAATAGATTTATTCCAAATCCTGCACTGCCAACCGCTCCAAATGCAACCGTGGTTGTAGTAAACTCACGCGTCGTTACGCAAGATCCAAACGTGGTCGCAAAACCGGCTAAAGCGTTCTACGATACTTCAAGCGTTGAGGGTAAACAAGCGCAACAAATTATTAATACAAGCGCTGAAGATGCTTCGCAAAACGGCCAGCTCATTGGAACGTTGCCAAGCGGAGTTCAGCTCTTTAACGATCTTAATCGTTTTAGAAATCCGCATCGCAATATTTTTGAAGGATGGATGTTCGTTGCCGATCTTGCTTACTGGATGAAAAATCGCACCGTGCGTGTCGCCGGAACATTTGGCTATGCTACAGGTGACGAAGATCCAAATCAAAATTTGGATAATCCAAATGCTTCACTTATCGATGGAAACTTCAAAGGATTTATTGGTTTACAGGAATTGTATTCTGGTAATCGCGTACAAAGTGCGTTCTTCTTAGGCGGCGCTGGCCGAATCCCTCGACCATTAACCGTACCAAATCCTGAAGAAGGATTGGCTGAATTGCCTTCGCTCGTAAGCGGATTTACCAACTTAATGTTCTTGGGCGCCAGCGTGAACTGGTTCCCTAAAACAAAACGTACCGTTGGCGTGCGCCCAAATATTTTGACCTATTGGCAAACATTCCACACGAAGAAATTCGACGTAGCTACTGGCCAAAGCTCTCCGACAGATTTTGCAAGAAACTTCCTTGGAACTGAAATCAATACATTTATAGATGTTGAATTGATCAAAGATCTTAAAGGTTTCTTGGTTGGTTCAGTGTTCTTCCCAGGAGCGCATTACAAAGATATTAAAGGTACACCGCTGAGCAAAGATCAGTTGAAAATTCTTGATAACGTCGATGTTACTGGTATTACCGACGATAAATTGCCATTACTCGGCGTTGATACAGCGTTCACGCTCAACGTTGGTCTTGAATACAGATACTAATTAAGGGTGCGGCTTATCAGGAAGTCCTCTTTCTGATAAGCTAGCTGCCAGAGCTCGAAATTTTAGTAAGGAATGAATTTCATGCAATACTATAGCCGCACCACAGGTTGTGGATTAATAAACGAATCGCATCTGAATAAAAACGTTACCCTTTCTGGGTGGGTTTCTCGTCGCCGAGATCATGGTGGCCTCATTTTTATTGATTTGCGAGATCGCAGCGGCATAGTTCAGCTTGTTTTCAATCCAGCATTTTCTGAACAAGCACATAAAGAAGCGCATGCATTGCGCTCTGAGTTTGTTATTTCTATTACCGGTAAAGTCGTCGAACGTTCCGGAGAAACAGCAAATAAAGATTTGCCGACAGGAAAGTGGGAAATTCAAGTTAACAAGCTGGAAATTCTCAATAAAGCAAAAGCACTTCCCTTTAATCTGGATGAAAACGATCTTGATGAAGAATTGCGCTTGAAATACCGCTATCTAGATTTACGACGCGCTTCAATGCAGCGAAATCTCGCGGTGCGCAACGATGTTCTTTTTGCAATGCGTGATTTTTTGCATCAAGAAGGTTTCTACGATATGGAAACCCCCATTTTAACTAAAGATACGCCTGAAGGGGCACGCGGATTTCTCGTTCCTTCACGTATTAAAACGGGATCTTTTTACGCTCTTGCTCAATCGCCGCAACTTTATAAGCAATTGCTCATGGCAGCTGGTTTTGAACGCTATTATCAAATTGCTCGCTGTTTTCGCGATGAAGATTTGCGCGCCGATCGCCAACCCGAATTTACGCAGCTAGACTTGGAAATGTCGTTCATCGATGAGCAAAATGTCCAATCCGTTATTGAAAGAATGCTTCAATTTGTAATGAAGAAAGTCTTCAAAATTGAACTCAATCTTCCATTAAAAAGAATGGGATATGACGAAGCTTTTTCCATCTACGGGTCTGATAAACCTGATGTGCGTTATGAGCTGAAAATTAATGATATCACCAATCTTTTTGCCGATACTCAACTCAGCTTTTTGCAATCAGTTCTTGAAGCAAACGGAAAAGTAGGTTGTTTGCACCTTAAAAATGCACAGTTTTCGCGATCAGAGCTCGATGGCTGGGTAGCAAAAGCGCAACAAGTGGGCGCTAAAGGAATGCTCTGGATTAAGGTTGGCGAGCAGAACGCGCTTGAATCGCCGGTTTCAAAATTTTTACCAGCTGATTTTTTTGAGCGCCTCAAAAAACAATTTCCTCTTTTAGAAAAAGGCGATGTTCTTTTTGTTATCGCCGGCCCGTACGATGAAAGTTGGGAAACACTCGGTCGTCTTCGCTGCCAAGTGGCAAAAGAATTGGGCATGATCCCAGAAGGCGAACTTAACTTCCTTTGGATCACCAATTTTCCTATGTTTGAATTCAATAAAGAAGCAAATCAATGGGTTGCAAAACATCATCCATTTACTGCACCGCAAGCAGGATGGCAAGGAAAAACTCCGGGCGAAATCAAAGCACGCGCGTACGACATTGTGCTTAATGGCGTAGAACTTGGCGGCGGCTCAATTCGTATCCATGATCCGGAACGCCAATCGGCCGTTTTTGAAATGCTTGGTATGACCAAAGAACAAGCAGAAAACAAATTTGGCTTTCTATTGGAAGCCCAAGAGCTCGGCTTTCCTCCGCATGGCGGATTGGCAATAGGTATCGATCGCTTCATCATGCTTTTAACCAATACTCACTCAATCAGAGAAGTAATCGCGTTTCCAAAAACTGCCCGTGGCCACGATCCATTAATGGATGCGCCAACGCCAGTTGATGAAAAAAGATTGCGTGAATACGGTTTGCGGATGAAGCAATCCCAATCTTAGTCTGATTTTTCTTGTTTTTTTATTGCTGCCAATAAATTAGTATCATTTTTTCGTAACGTACCGCCCCATTTATTACTTTTGTGAGAAACGGTCTTTTTTCGTTTAGCATTTTCAGCAGCTTGAAGCAGAGGATGCATGCATGGTGCTTTTTCTTTAATTAATTCTGCACGCGGTTTTAACATTTTAACGTTTTCTGTATTGAGCCAGTTTTGTGCACGTAAATACTGCTTTTCTCTTACTCGAAAATATTTTTGCGCGGCCATAGTTATAGATTGAATATACCGACACATTTTTATTTTAGCATTTTGTTTATAAATCGCATTATCATAGGTATTTTTTTCGTAAATCTTTAATGTTTCAGCCATCAACCCGCTACCTGCATAATCGAGCCAACTCGATATACTATAATTTATTTCCCTTTTGGTTAATGGAAGTAACGCTTTTTTGTCGCCAATTTTTTGCAACCATGAATTATCGTTTCTATGATGTGAAAATTTAATTTGATAAATCATAAACGAGAGATATTGAACATTATGATTTAGATCATCTTTTTTATACAAATGCAATTTTGATAACAATGTTTGAACAAATTGGCAAACCCAGAACCAGATTGTTTGAGAACGTTTCTCCCTTAGATCATTTTTTTTATTTAACTGTAATATGGAGTGCGTGGGCCCAAATCCTGCAACTTTTGTGAATAATTTCCCATCAATCTCAATAGTTCTGCCTTTATTAGTAAGCATCATTTTTTTGATTGCCGAATCATTAAGCTCAGAATTGCCCAATACATCATTAGATTGAAGTTGTGAAAAAGAAATAAGAATCAAAAAAGTGATCCGCAACTTCATAATAACCTTCCCCGTTTTGAACTTACCACTAAGAATAAGTAATTCGGGGAAGGAATTTGGAGAAAATTAATAAAATAAGAAAGTTAGTAAATATTGGAATGATTAATCTAAACTTGTTTCGGCCTGTGTTGTTGCCTTTATAATCCCAAAAGGATTTTCGTTTCTAATAACCGTGGGAACGTGAACATTACGTGGAAGTTCAAAAATCTGTTCCTTTGCGCCAATGTCCCAATTTCCAGATTTAGTCTTTTTGTGATTAATACACAAATAAACTGCGCGAGATAATCTTGATAATTCTGGATCAAATAAAACTGCTTGACCTTTGGGACCAAAACCTCGTTTTTTGAAAAACCGTTTCTTACCTATACGAACACTGTGTCCCACGTTAGTGGTAACGAGCGCACGAATATGATCGCCCTTAATCCCTTTATAGAAAGTATTTGTATATTTTGACATTTGTTTGGTCATTGCGTTCGCATAATGACCAGAAGATAAGATAGATAAAAATAAAAGAGAAGTTCTCACTCCGGCATATTTCATAATGTCCCTTTCAAAAATAATGCACAGAACGAAAGTAAGTTTACCACAAAAGAAAAAAGCGCGCTAGAAGGCGCGCTTTTTCACATTTTATGCATGCTAGAAAAATTATTTGACCAAATGTGCACGAAGCATCCATGCCATTTTTTCATGCGATTCGATTAAGCTAATTAAAAAGTTATTGGTGCCCTGATCGCCAAGCTCCATCGCCTTATCTTGATCTTTTCGCAATTGCTGAATGATTGCTTCGTGTGTGTGCAATAAATCTTTAATCATTTCAAGATCGCTCATCTTATCAGCGTGATGTTCTTCGAGCGTTGTTGCTTTTAAGAACTGGCCCATGGTGCCGTACGATTTATGGCCCAATTTTCTGATGCGTTCAGCTACTTCGTCAACAATATCAAACATTTGCTCATATTGTTCTTTGAAAAATTCGTGAAAATCGTGAAATTGGCGCCCATCGACATTCCAGTGATAATTGAGCGTTTTGGTATAAAGTAAAAATTCGTTAGATAACAGTACTTGCAGGAACTTACATATTGCAGCACGATTTTTTTCTGGAATTCCGATATTGACGTGAATTGTCATAGAAAAAGTCCTTCTCTTTTTTAAGTATAAGGATAGCAAACTAGATTTAGCCGATCAAGTTATCTATTTTCTTGATAATATGCCTGAAATTAGTACCTTTTTTTCTTTTGAAGCGCATTCACTAGCAGCAATAGTTGCCAATGCGGTATGCTCAAGATCAAAAAAGGATGGTGAAACATGAAAATCATTAAATTAAAAGGGCGAGAAATTTTCGATTCTCGCGGCGTTCCCACAATCGAATGCCAACTTTTTTTAGAGGACGGCTCTTCATTTTATTCTTCAGTACCTGAGGGCCTCTCCCGGAGCAGGTACGAAGCGTTTGAAATGCGCGATGGCGGCGAACGCCTCGATGGAAATGGCGTTCGAAAAGCGATCGAAATTTTAGAAAATAAAATATCTGATGCCGTTATTGGGCTCGAGCCGAATGTAATTGAACTTGATCAATTAATGATAGGCCTTGATGGCACAGAAAACAAAAGTAAACTCGGCGCAAATGCGATGCTTGCAGCAAGTATTTCTATACTGCGTGCGCAAGCATTTTTATGCCAACAAGAACCGTACGAACTTATTGCAAATCTTTGTGGCGCAGAAACAGTAACGCTCCCCTTTCCTTTATTTAATATGATCAGCGGCGGCGCACACGCAGATAATAAATTACGCATTCAAGAATTTTTAATTTTACCTGTTGGAACACAATCGTTTCGTGAAGCGATCGAACATGCAATCTCGTTTCATAATGTACTTAAAGAGATTATTATTGCCGAAGGCGAAGTGCCATCAACAAGTGATGAAGGCGCATTCACGCCGCTCGTTGCAAACGATTATGAAGCGCTCGATTTAATTGTGCAAGCAATAGAAGAATTTGAGGGGGAACATCTTTTCAAAATTGCTCTTGATTGCGCCGCATCACAATTTTTCAATCCAAAAAATCATACGTATACGATTGGTAGAAAGAAATATACAAGCAATGATTTAATTGAATGGTATGCGGGTATGGTTGAAGAATATCCGATTTATTCTCTTGAAGATCCTCTTGATCAAGACGATTGGTCTGGCTGGGCAACGCTCGTGGAAGTGCTTGGTGAACAAACACAAATCGCTGGCGATGATCTGTTTGCGACCGACCCGGCGCGCATTTGGCATGGTATTGAAAATCATGCAGCAACCGCGGCAATTATTAAACCAAATCAAATTGGAACAGTGACCGAAACGCTTCAAGCGATTCAGCTCTGCCAAGAATATGGATTCAATGTAATTGTTTCGCATCGCTCCGGAGAAACCAACGATACCTTCATTGCAGATTTAGCCGTTGGCACAAGCGCAGGCCAAATTAAAGCTGGTGGATGCGTACGCGGTGAGCGTTTAGCAAAATACAATCGCTTGTTAAGCATTGAAGATCAACTTGCTCTTTCCATGCTTGAATGAGAAAGTGGATTTTTTTCATTGCTTACTAATTTTTTAAGCTTGCTACTTTCTTGCTCAAAAGCAACGTCATCTTCATCGCCTCCCGCAGTTCCGGTTGCCTCTGTAAAGATCGGTTCTTGAGTTGGTGCTAATGGATTGAGGCCATCAAGTTTACGCAATGAATGGTATTTGTAACCTTCAATCGTGCGCCCACCAAGTCCACGGTCTGGCTGGAAGAACCAGCGTGTTATTGGATCGCGTAGATTTTCAAAACACAAACCTTCATTGATCTCATTTTTTGTGAATTCCAATTTCTGCGTGGTAAATTCGTTAATCCCACCCTTCAAGCGCGGCTCAATGATGACGGGAGAAATAAAAATGACAAGATTGTTTCGCTGCGTCGTTTTTTCTTCATTTTTGAAAAACCAACCAACTACAGGAATACTGCCAAGGAGGGGAACTTGATTCGTAGAAATATTGGTTTGATTCTTTATGAGCCCACCAATTGCTAAAACTTCGCCGCTTCCAACGTTTGCACATGATTGAACAACGCGCGTAATACGATTATTGCTGGAATTTGAGACGAACTCGTTCAAGTTCACTGTAATTTGCAAGTTAACGTTTCCGGTCAAGCTAATGTGCGGCAAAATATCGACCGTTAAACCCGCTGTTACGGTCTCAAAGCGAAGCGCAACGGCAGTATTTGCAGTGTCCGCGTCACCAACCAAAAGTCGTTCTTGTTGAATCGTCACGGTCGCTTGCTGGTGATTCATGGTCACCAAGAAAGGCTGTGCAAGAATAGTGGTATTTGCATATTGATTAAGAAGCTGGAAAACAGCCCAAACGCCGCCAGATTTTTTATCATTTAACGATATTATAAATGAGCCGGGCGATGCATTCGACGCTATGTTGCCATTTACACCGGTTGTCGGATCGGTTATGAGTTGCAACAAATTGGCCATGAGTGCATTTCCAGGAAGCACCTGCAATCCACTAACCGGATCTTGCACTGTCGGCAATAAAACGGGCGATGCTAGCTGGGCACTTTGGAAATTTAGTTTGCGCGAGGTGCTATTTTGAAAGCCGGCCTTATCGCGAATCTGTGCCCCTAAAATTTTGTCGTTCAAAAGCGTTAAATCAACCAAAAGAACTTCTAGGGCAACTTGCGGCTGCGGCTTATCTAAATCTTCTATAAGCTTTTTAATACGCACCCAATCTTTTTTTCGCGCTGCAATAATCAAGCGATTCCCGCCCAATTGCGTACCTTCAGTTGTTGGTGACGATGCACCTGCAGGAGTTCCGCCAGGCTGAGTTGGCTGCACCTGTTCAGTTTTACGTGTAATTTCTGCTTGGATGATAACATCTTTAAAGTATTGGCGTGGCCCAGTTACTTTCCCAGTTGTTTGCGATCCGCCCGATTGGGAAGGAGTAACTAATTGTTGCAGAACTGGCGCGAAGTTTGTTGCGTTCAGATATTGCAAATCATAAAGATGCAAGATCGATTCACCAGATTCAAGCGGACGGTCGATATATTTAATAATAAAATCTTTTACGAGGCCGATCGCAGCAGGAGTGCCCATCATAACGAGCGAATTAGTACGCTCAAGTGCCAATACTTTGGTATTTCTTGGAAAATAGGAAGCCTGCGGAGCCTGCTGTTGCCCATTTTGCTGTTGAGGTACAAATAATTGTTTGTTAAATAAATCGTCGAGCACCTGTGCGCTCACATAATACAGAGGCAAAATTTCTATCGTATCGCGCAATCCACCCTGATCCAATTCTTGAATAATTTTCATTACCCCTTTTATGTTCACCGATTTATCGGTAAGCAAAATTGAGTTCGTTTTTGCATCAAGACGAATATCTGCATTGAGCGAAAGCATATCTTGCAATACTTTCGTCATATCTGCACCGGTCACTTTTACGCTTAAATTACTTAAGTAAAAAAGAGCGCGAATTATTTCTTCAGAATTGGGAAGCTCGTCCAGCGGCCGATCCACATAGAGAGTAAATGGTTCGCGAATAATATTTGCGTTGTCTGTCACGCGAACGATTTCTAAAAAATCACCGTCAGGATGAATCGTATATCCTGCAAGATCAAGTAGAGTGATAACTTGCTGCCATGCTTGATCAACCGTTATTTTATCCGGCAGACGATAGGTTACTTTTGTTGTTATTGCAAGCGCGCCCTGTGGAAAAATAATATTTAATTCTTTAAGCGCAGCAAGCTCATTTATAATATCAACAAGCGGTTTTCCATTATAATCGAATACAATTTTTTTCTTAGCTTTATGAGAACGCTTTGATCGGCTCTCTTGCGCTGGTGGTTCATCACCAATCAATAATGAATATGTTGGCGTTGCAAGTAAACAGACACCAATAACGAGTGTGCGTAATCTATCGTATTTTAATTGTGACATTGCTTTTTTACTCCGCTACAGCAGAAATTTCTTCCGCTTTCGGTTCGATAGTTGCGATTAGTAAATTAACGTTAATTGTTTGTCCATTACCATTACCAGTCTGCTTATACATCTCGACTTCTTTGGTGTACACGCGATCAGTTTGCTCAATTGCATCAAGAAGTTCCGCTACTTGCTTTGTCGTCATATTAGTAAAACTTGCATACAGTTTCACTTCAGTGTAGCCATTATCAAGCGTTTCGCGCGATGTTTCCGGTTCCCGCGTTTTATTTGAAGCGAGTCCAAATTTCAAAACAAGATCATTAAAATAACCACCAATTTTAAAATCTTTATCTTTCGCCAAAATCGCATCAACCTCTGCTTGCTGCTTTTTTACCATTTCGTAACGCCCAAGCAACTCACTTACTTGCTCACGTTTACGGTTAATTTCGATCGTCTTCTTTCGTAACGTACTAAGCGTTGAATAATAGCGATAAACAATGATTCCTGCTATTAAAAAAATAACGCCGAATGCAGCAAAAAGATAATAACGAAACTGCTTCTCATCTATTGAATCGATGGTAATTTGTAAACGTTTAAAAAATTCCATCATTGTTCAGTCCCATTCTTTTTGAAGAAGAACTTTTCATTAATTTTTAACTCTTGCATCGTCGGAACAATAATGAAGAGATTTGATTCGCGCAATTCGCGCTCAAGTACTTTAAGTGCGTTAAAATCTTTTACCTCACCCTCAAAAAGCAAAGCGTTTGGGGTAATCACTAATTTGCGCAATTTCAATCCGATTGCATCACGATCAATTGCACTGCTCATTTCCTGCAATGCTTTCAGGAATGAGAATCGCGTTTGTCGCGAGAATGCAAACCATAATTCCTCTTCACGCTGCACTTTTTCAGCAGCTTCAGTTTCAGCACGCTGCAAATCGAACGCATCGGTAAGTTGTAGATCCTGAAGTGCTCGAACAACTTCCCGCTCGCTACTTTTTACTTTTTTTGCAGCGGATGAAGTTTGCCACCACGAATAGCCAATCAATCCAGCAAGAATTGAAAATGCCAAGATCGCAGCGGTGAGAAATTGTTGAACAAATAAATTTGCAGTCGAAGGCGCAAGTTCAGCTTGTCGCAAATTAATATCGCTCGTGATAGGGCTAGGCAACGCTGCTGCTAAACTGTGCACCGCGTCTTGCTCAATTCGCTGCCCCTGTTTAATTGTGATTGCTTTATTATTTAATAATGCATGTGGATCAAAAATAGTTACATCATGCTTGAGGAAATTTACTGCATATTGCCGCATACCTGCAATTTCGCATCCGGATCCCATTAAAATAATATGATCAATTTGGCCAGAAGGAATTTGAGAGCTAAACGATTGAAGCGTAAACTGAACCGTTTGCCAAAAATCTGCAGAACCAGAAGTAACCGATTGATAATATTCCGCGCCATCATGTTTTTCAAAACCAAATCGCAAAAGCTCTTCTAAAGCCTGCGTTGGCGAAATATTGAGTAAATTTGCCATTGAACGCGCAATCGTGACAACACCTTTAGGCACCGTGCGAATAAGTTTTAGTTGGCGATCAATTATAAGCATGATACGCGTCATATAATGGCCAACATCGATCAGTACAACACTTCCTGAAAGATTGGAAAGTGATGGCATCATCATGTACAACCCGTAAATATCAAAAACGTCGACCGTAACAGCTTGAGGCTCAACGCCTGCCAACTGAAAATAGGACAGCGTTTCTTGCACGAGCGATTTTTGCGTCGCGGCAACGAGCACTGTAGAGCTCTTTTTTTCTTCATCAGTCGCGATAACAATAACATCAACTATTGCATCCGCAAGGGAAAATGGGAGCGATGATTCGATTTCATACGGCACAACCATTTTAATTTTTTCATAATCTGTGAACGGTAACGTTAATTGCTTGAAAACAATACCGGTACTGCTGAGCGGCGTCCTGATAGCATCGTAACGATCGGCTCGTTTTATAATTCTTTTAATGGCAGATGCAACACGTTGTGGATATTCTACGCTTTGATCAGTTTCTATCGGCTCCTGCATTAACTTTTCAATAACTATCCGATTTCCAGCGCACGATAATTGAGCTGCATGTACAAATCGCTTATTAATATCAATGCCAAGAATACGCTGAGGGAGAACAAAATAAGATCCAATTTTTCTTGGAATAAAAATATCGATCATGCTACTGCCTCCTTACCTTCAGGTAACGAGCTCATAATCGATCCTCGCCGTTTGACAGATTTTTTTGCAGAAGCACCTTTAGTCTCTGGGCCAGGAGGTGATTTTTTTGTCTGTAGTGCTTGAGCAACAATTGATTTTTTTTCTGAAGTTATAATTTCTTTAGCGTTAACCGTTTTCAATTGCACGTTTACCGGCTTTTCGGGAGTTCCATTTTTAGGATCAGCTGCAGCAAAATCGGTGCGCTCTTGCTCCAAAGTAACATCTTCCCTGCTAATTCCAGGGGCAAGCCTTGCACGTACGTCAGGCGGTAAATCACCTACACCAACGACACGCACGCGGTCATAATAAGGATTCATGCAGTCTGGATTGCACCATTGTTCTTGATTTTTGCCGGCAATATAATTATCGACCACTTCTGTGTTTTCATCTGGTCGATCATTAAAGAACCAGCGATGAATAATATCGCGACGCTCTGCAGGATGGCGCATTTCGGTCATAATCACTTTGCTGTGATCAGCTTTATCTTGCGAATAAGAACCAATGCCGCCTTCTAATTTTGGTTCAATAATGCGTGGCGAAATAAATACCAATAAATTATCTTTATTCTTGGTTTTTTCTTTATTTTTAAAGAGCCATCCAAGTAGTGGAATGTCCCCCAAAATCGGTACTTTATAGGTAACATCAGCCTCGGTTGACCTGAGTAATCCACCGATCGCAAGAACTTCTCCATTACCGACGTTTGCATTAGTTTTTATTGTTTTGGTATCACGCGTTGCGCTTGAAGGATTGTTCGTGTCGGTAAAAGAATCAACACTGATATTAATTTGCAAGTTAATATTTCCGGTGCTATTAATAAGCGGCGTAATATTTACGGTTAAATTTGCAGTTACGTCTCCCTGCGTTTCAGTATTCACCTGCGACTGAACCTGGCCCGTTATTACACGGCGTGTTTCACCAAGCGAAACCTGGGCAGCGTAGTTATTCACCGTTACCAAGAATGGATTGGAGATAACATTCAAATGCACTTGCGTTTCAAGCAATTTAAAGAGCGCCCAAACACTATTAAATTTATTGGAGATCGATATTAATGTCGCGCCTACGGTTTGACCTTGTGCGAGCGAAATAAGATTGGCAAGCAAACTTCCGCTATTTGGATCAACCACCGGCGAAGAAAATGTTCCGCCGCCCAAAGGCATGCCAGAGGTTTGAGCATTAATGCCATGCCCAAAAACATCCTGACCTTTATTGCGAATTTGAACACCGATTGCACGATCATCGTTTGCAACAACGTTAACCACAAGAACTTCTAACGCAATTTGTGGTTGCTTAACATCTAGTTTTTTTATAATATCGAGGACTTTTAAATAATCTTCTTTTTCTGCACTTATCAATAATCTATTGCCAGATGGTTCAGCTTGGAACGTCATCGGTCGTAAATATTTATCACCATCTCGTACACCACCACTTTGCGAAGCTGCAGAATCTGGCGCAAACTTAGTCACCGCAGTTAAAATAGCGGCCACGTCTTCCGCTTTTGTATATTGCAATTCATAAACATACAATGGCGAATAAGGAACTTTTATTTCGGTATCAACGTAATTAATAATAAAATCTTCAACTTTTCGAATACCTTCCTGAGTACCTAAAATAATCAATGTATTGGTTCGGCGCTCTGCAAATACACGCGTGTTATCTGGAAAGTAAATAGATGACGGTGCTTTTTTTGCCCCCAAAATACGCGCAGCAAGCCCTCGTGGATCTTCAGCTTGGGTTAATTTATCATAAAAAGCTTTTACCTCTTCAGCATCCGCATGCTCTAATTTAAGAACAGAAAGCGCTTCAGGCGAACTAGTGCTATCAAGTTCTTCAACAATTTGCATCACCGAACGAACGTTCGTTCCTTTATCGGTTAAAACAAATGCATTAAGGTCGGGCAATGGATTTACCGTTCCCGTGTTGCTTCTGAACGCATCTACGATCCCCTGAAGAGTTGCAAGAGTACTATTGCGGATAAAATAAATGTAACGAATTCGTTCATCACTATTTGGCAAACAAGACCAATGAACATTCAAAAAAGAAGTTAGTGTTGAACGAGCAGCAGAACGAACCGCCTTAGGATCTGTTGAGACAACCTTATAAAGATTCGGTGATGTGCCTTTGACAATACTCAATCCAAAAAGATCAAGGAACGTAATGAAAAGATCCCATACTTGCCGTTTAGTAAGCGGCTTTTGAGTTTTGAACGTAATTTTATTACCGCTCACTATTCTTGCGCTTGCAGGTTGCGGATTAATTGCATCGTCAGCTAAGAAATTAACTTGAAATACATCAGAAACCCACGATAAAACATTCTGAAGATCGGTATTATCAAAATTGATCTCGATTGCTTCTTTAGGGTCATCGGTTGCAGTTATTGGGCGCGCTAACGCACCAATAATACTTGTTTCTTTCGCTTCATCTTTATCGATGACAAGACGTTCACTTTGATCGCCTTCATTTATGAGACAAACTTGCTCAAAGCGAGGATCTTGATCAAATACTGGCGTATTGTGATTATCACTATTTTCTATTGGTGTGTTTGCAGATTCCGGCAAAGAAACAGCATTAACAGATTTTTTTGTGGCTTTTCTACTACTTCCCGCTACAGAAGCTGTTGGCTCATCAGAAAAAATCGTACTCGTGAGCACAGAACTAGATAACGCTAAAAAAACAATATACTTATTCATAATGTATCCACGCGGTTATATGTTGCGCTCAAAGCTATCCTGCAATTTGCCACGCAATGTTCGCTGCGGTTTTTGGGAGACCATAATTCTTTTTTCATGTTTATTATTTTCATTAACCACTGATCTATATTTTTCCTGCTTATGGCGCAGCGCTACGCGTTGCTCTTCAAGTTCAAATGTGCCCAGATCTCGAGCTACCGTTATACGATCAGGTTCTTTTACTGCTCGTTGCGCCGTTACTGTTGCATCCGACCCTTGTACATCAGCAAGCGCCGGTTGAATAACTTGATCCAACTTTTGTAGCTTATAGAATAAACTAATTGGTATATTTTTGCGCAATAATTTCACTGCTATGGTACCACCAATAGGCAATGAAGAGATTTTTTCGTACGCCTGTACGCGGCCATTTACCGTTGCACAAGAAATGCCATTTATTTCTTGGATAATATCGCCGGGCAGAATGCCGAGCGCAAATCCTGGTGATGTAGCCTGCATTTTGCCAATGCGGCATCCGATGCTCACGCCTTGTTGGAACACCGTCGTAATGTTGAACATATCAATAAACTGGGCAAGATTTTCAACACGTTCTACAAAGAGATCGGGATCAACTAAATATTCTGTTTCACTCACTTTGTTAATGACAGAATCCCAATTTGTTTTTGGCGATAACAGCTGCTCAAGCTCTGCATCAAATTGATTCACATAGAGAGTTTCCTGCTGGCCATTTGCACGAATCAAAATAATTTTATTTTTATAAATCTTTATCAGTTGAGCATCTTCAATTTTTTCACCAAGGCGATAGTTTTTCGATCTTCCCTCTTTAGTGCTTTCAATAATCGCAATATCGAGGCGCTCATCAGAGCCAACTACTATACCTTTTAGATTAATTGCTAATGGCTCAAGGAACCGAGGAGGAGGCGCTTGCGGAACAGTGCTCATTTTTGGAGTTGGTGGTGGAGGCAATGGTGTGCCTAAAGAATCTGGCACTTCTGGCTGCATTACTGCCGGCGCTTTGTAGGTGTCAAATAAATCATTGGCATAAATTTTTGCCAAATCGATTTTTGTTATTTCTTGCTTGTGTGCGCGAACTTCATTCTTCGGCTGAAAAGAAACTCGCGCCGGTAGCTTTGGTCTGGCAAAAAACATAAATGCAATCGCTAGCGCTGCCACTAAAACAAGAATACTATTTATTAACCACCATGGCTGTTTCATCGCGTCCCTTCGTGAGAACTACCTTCAAACAATAACCCTCTAGGTCTGAGGTTGTCAAGCGGAATATAACGATGAATGCCGCATTTATTCCTCATCTGAGGCGATACAAGTTAGTTAAGCCAATAGAGAGCTCAAACGTCATTGTTTTTATAACTCCTGAAAATATCTACGCAAAATTAATTTTTACGGCGTTGGAACCGTTTGGATAATTGTGGTAATAACATCATCCGGTTTTATACCATCCGCTTGCGCATCATACGTTAGTGTAATGCGATGACGCAAGAGTGGATGAACAACCGCTTTAACATCATCAGGCGTCACAAAATGACGTTTTCTTAAAAAAGCGTGTGCTTGCGCAGCTTGAAACAGACCAAGTGTCGCCCGAGGCGAAACACCATATTCAATGAGCGATTTCAACTGAGGCATTTTATATGCGCTTGGATTACGCGTCGCAAAAACAATAGAAATGATATAATCGATTACTTTTTCGTCGACATATATTTTTTTCACAAATTCTTGCGCTGCAAAAATATCTTCGTGCGTTAATACTTGATGCACAGGCGCGGTTACTGAAGTTCGTTGCAAAAGCTGCTTTTCTTGTGATGGCGTTAGATAATCAATAAGCAACTTAAACATGAAGCGATCGATTTGCGCTTCCGGTAAACGATAAGTGCCCTCTTGCTCTAAAGGATTTTGCGTAGCAAAAACTAAGAACGGCTTATCAAGCGGAAACGTATTTGAACCAATGGTCACCTGTTGCTCTTGCATCGCCTCCAGAAGTGCCGCCTGTACTTTTGCAGGAGTTCGGTTAATTTCATCAGCGAGAATGAGATTAGCAAAAATGGGGCCTTTTTTAGTTTCAAATTCTTGAGTCTTTGGATTATAAATTAAGGTACCGATTAAATCTGCGGGCAATAAATCGGGAGTAAATTGAATACGTTTAAAATGAAGCCCGAGTGCCTGCGTGATTGTTTTTATCATTGTTGTTTTAGCAACACCAGGAACGCCTTCAAGCAAAATGTGCCCATTTGAAAGAAGGGCAATCATGATAAATGTAATCGTTTGCTCGTTACCAACGATTACTTTCTGCACCTCTTGCTGCAGTGCTTGAAATCGCACGCTTTCCGATTTTAACTGTTCGATAATTTCTTGATTGAGCAGTTCCATTTGCATGCCTCACTTTACGACAAAATTTATTAATCGATCAGGAACAAAAACAACATTCACGAGTTGTTTTCCTTCAACATATTTTTGAACAAACGCGTATGCTTGCGGTTCAATAATCGCACGATCCGAGCCCGGCGCAATCATTAACTCACCCCGTAATTTTCCGTTTACTTGAATCATAAATGAAATCTCATCACGCATTGCAAGCGCAGGATCAAAATGCGGCCATGGGCAGCTTTGCAATTCTTTGCCAAGCAATTGCTCCAACAATTCTGAAGAAAAATGAGGAATAAGAACCGACAATGCGACCAATAATTTTTCCATCGTTTCTCTGCTTAATCTCATTTTCTGCGCAGAGGCATCATTAAACCATTCCATGCAGGCGGAAACCGCGGTATTAGGTTTAAAATGAGCAATGCGCTCTTGATAATCTTTCAAAAAGCGATTGAAGCGCTTAGTCACTTCCTTTTCCTCACGCTCGCCAGCAAGCAGCATACGCTCTTTATCGGTCAAGAAAATCCAGAGGCGATTGAGGAAACGCTTAACGCCCTCAAGCCCCAAATCTTGCCATTCGCAATCTAGTTCGGGCGGGCCCATAAATAAAATGTACATGCGCAATGCATCGGAGCCATATTCTCCTACAATTTCATCAGGATTAACTACGTTTCCTTTTGATTTAGACATCTTCTCCACATGGCCCGATAGTTCCGAATATTTGCAGACCATTCCTTGATTAAATAAATGCGCAAACGGCTCATCAAAAGATAGATAGCCCAAATCGTAAAGCACTTTTGTATAAAATCGCGCATAAAGCAAATGCAATATTGCATGCTCAATACCGCCCACGTATTGATCTACTGGGAGCCAATATTCCATGTCTTTTTTATCAAAAGGCTTATCTTTAAGATGTGGATTTGGATAACGCAAGAAATACCAGCTTGATCCTGCCCATTGCGGCATCGTATTTGTTTCGCGCTTTGCCTGGCCACCACATTTTGGGCACGTGGTATTTACAAAAGATTCAATAGCTGCAAGTGGCGATTCTCCAGTGCCGGTCGGCTGATATTCTTTTACACGTGGCAATACCACCGGCAACTGATCTTCAGGAACGGGCACCACGCCATCTTTTGGGCAATGAATTATAGGAATTGGTTCACCCCAATAACGCTGACGAGAGAAAATCCAATCGCGCAATTTATAGGTGACTTTTTTTTGCGCTTTGCTTTCTTTCGCAAGCGTTTCTATCATTTTGCGAGCGCCAGCTTTTGCATCAGAGCCGCTAAACGCTTCACTGTTGATAAGCGTTCCTTCATAAGAATAACAACCGCGCGGGCCGTTTTTCTGCTCACGCACTTGATCATTATCGACCACATAAATTATTGGAAGGTCGTAACTATTTGCAAATTCGTTATCTCGCTCGTCATGCCCCGGCACACCCATAACGGCGCCGGTTCCATAACCACTCAGAACGTAATTAGTAACCCAAATAGGAATCTCTTGATTATTTATCGGGTTAATTGCATAGCTTCCCGTAAAAAAGCCGAATTTATTCGTATCATGCTCAGATTGCTCATGCAATTCATTCATGAAATTTGTTAGTTCTTTCTCTTTTCCTGAAGCTAGAATCTCTTTAATATCTTTGTAATCATGAGCGATCGCAATGAACGTAACACCAAAAAGCGTTTCAGGGCTCGTGGTAAAAATCGGCATTGGTAATTTTTTGCCGGTGGGCGTAGCAACGGTAAATTGAATTTCTGCTCCGTGCGATTTTCCTATCCAGTTTCGCTGCATCAATTTTACTTTTTCGGGCCAATCAAGACGATCTAAGCCTTCAAGTAATTTTTCGGCGTATTCGGTTATTTTAAGTACCCATTGCCTGATTTTCTTTTCAGTAACAATCGTGCCGCATCGCTCGCATTTTCCGTTAACCACCTCTTCATTTGCAAGGCCGGTTAAGCATGATGGGCACCAATTAATTGGCAATTCTGCTTGGTACGCAAGGCCAGCATCGTACATTTTCAGAAAAATCCATTGCGTCCACTTATAATAATCGGGATCAGTAGTATTTATTTCTTTGGACCAATCATAAATAGCGCCGATTTTATTGAGTTGTTCCTTAAAAACTGCAATGTTTTTTGCCGTTCCAACTTCCGGCTGGATTCCTTTTTTTATTGCGTCGTTTTCAGCAGGAAGCCCGAATGCATCCCAACCCATCGGATGAAGAACGTTAAACCCTTCAAGCCATTTAATGCGCGCATAAATATCGGAAAGTACATAACCGCGCCAGTGGCCAACATGAAGTCCTGAGCCTGAAGGATAGGGGAACATATCCAGGCAATAAAATTTTTTACCACTGCCGGTTGGCTTGGTTTTTGCCGGATTATTTTCAGCCCACCGCTGCTGCCATTTTTCTTCAATTGCTTTAAAATCGTAACTCATGCCGGACCTTTTTGAATGCGCTTTTAAGTACTTATTATGTAGTTACTATAGCAGATTTTCCAGGATCATAAAGTCAGGTGCAAATTACTCAGATCGTGCTATAGTAAAAAAAATAAATCTTTCCTCCAGTTCGCCATGCATGAGCGTTACTAATAAGGATTACTCATGGTAAATCAAACGCAAATTACCCCTGCTCCATTATCCCAAAAACAAGATGAACTCATTCTTGTCGTCCGCCGCGATCAAATTTTTAAGCATCAACCGGCGTGGAATGGATTAAAGGCGGTTAATTTTGATGATTATTTAGCGATCATAAAACAACACAGAGAATTTTTGCCGCGCTCTTTAATGGAGCAGGATCCTACCTACAAACAAATCATTCCCTATCTGGTTTTTGAGCACGAAGGGCGCTATTTTTTAATGCAGCGAACAGCGCAAGCGACCGAAAAACGTCTTCAAAATAAATATTCTCTGGGTATTGGCGGGCATATTCGCCAAGAAGATATGGAGACCGATTCACTTTTTGATTGGGCGCGCCGAGAGTTTCACGAAGAAGTGAACTATTTAGGTGAATTCTCCATAAAGCCGCTCGGTATTTTAAATGATGATTCAAACGCTGTCGGGCAAGTGCATATTGGATTTGTATTTTTGCTTCAAGGCAAAACGCCAAACATTTCAGTAAAATCTGAACTCAAAAGTGGAGAGCTTCTTTCGCTTGAAGAGCTCGGGACTTATTTTCCAAATATGGAAAGCTGGTCGCAATTCGTAGTTGAGTTTATAAAGAAATAATTTTTCACATTCTCTATCTTCTAGAAATAACAAAAGGCTCCCTCACATAGAAGGAGCCTTTTTATTTGAGCTCTTAATTTAAGCAACCGTTGAAACATTGTGGAAACATGTAACGGTACCCGCTGTGATCGCAGTTGTTAACGCAGTGCTCAATGAAATAGTTACAAGTGGAATCGCGCCGGTACCAATTACATAATTATTAGTATGGCTTTTTGATTCATTCGAAATAATCATATTGCCAAACGCACCGGCATTAGAATTCAAACCTGTCGAACTCACTGTTCCTGAATTGTTTACTATCTTATTGCTATCAATAACATTCATGCTGCCCGTATCTCTGATTCCAGTAATTATACCGCCAAATGTAGTTACACTATTTCCACTCACAAGGCAGTTACGTATGGTACTTAATGATCCTGTATTACTTATAACATCCATGGAAGATGCGACGTCTGAAGTATTTCCAACCAATATATTATTTTCGATAAGTCCAAATGTACTGGTTGAGGATATACATTTAGCTATAAAACCATTAAATGTATTACCGATTAAAGAACACCCCCTCACAATAGAATTGCTACCAGTTACGCTAACACCAAGGCTGATACTATTCGACCCAAACTGATTGCTAAGTATCGTAGCTCCTTCTATAATCCCATAATTACCAAGGATAGAAATGCAGGATGAAATATCCTGAGCAACGCCACTCACAAGCACATTACCTTCAATAGTAGTATTGCGTATTATTGCTGATGCAGTGGAAACTATTCCTGTAAATGAATTACCTGCCAGGCTAGCACTAATAAGGTTGTTGCTAATCACACTATCTTCCACTAGCGCCGCTCCCGTCCCAGTGATATTAATAAAGGTACAACTAAAATTTAATGAATTCGCATCAATTATATTATCAATTATACACAGCTCTGGTCCCGAAGCTCTAATAAAATTATTAACGCGATTTGTATTTGATGTGGTGTTCGAAGAAATATTATTTCCGTCAATTAAGCAGGGGGTATTACCCACAAAAATAAAATTACTAGCCACCCTATTAATTCCATTTAAGCTGTTCGCGTTAATATTGCAATTGGTTATAGAAGAGTCACCAATGCCGTCGTTGTGTTCTATGAGGCTGAAAAATCCATTTGAAAAATTGTTTGACGAGATATCTATTCCATTAAGATTTACATCTTTGCATGAAGAAAAAGTTATCAATCTAGAACTTGTGCTCACTAAAGTGTTACCAGCAAATTCCCCTCCATCGATCTTTACAATTGAGCAAGAAGTTCCTCGAATTGCAGTACCCGATCCTTGGAAATTAGATTTCGTTGCTGAAATATTGCTTATAGATACACAACAACATGAAGCTAAATTTATACAATCATTATTAAAGGAGAAAGCCGTTATGGCAATCTTATCAACAAACAAATTATTTATATCTGTCAAAAATAATCCGTTTGCAACTGTGCCATTATCTACATTAAGATTATTTATGGTTAACCCCGAGACAGTCCTTGCAAAACAAACGTTACCCGCAGAATTCAAACTAGATTGGCAATTGATTATTTCTACAGTGTTACTGTTGACAACACTAAATGATGCGACCACAGAATTTAGCGAAAAAATATTATCAATCGTTACAACACTACTTGATTGAACAAACACTCCCCCTAACGTTACTACACCATTTTTGACAATCACATCCTTTACATTATCAATTAGAATTGCTGATGAAAGAGGACTTGACGTTATTTTTCTATTGTTCAGATCAAGAGAAACTTCATTAGATAAAATAGTAATTGTTCCAACTATATCTTTTGCCAAGCAGTAATTGCCAGTCGCAGTGATTTGAGTAGCAGTGAAGATGGGTATAGCGCCGCACGCAGTCAAGGTGGTTTCAATATCAGCAAGCGTAGTAAAGATGCCACTTAAATCGACCGAGGCGGTCACTCGTAAATTCGCAAGCGAACTAAAGGTACCGTTGCAGCACGCAGCGAGCGCAGTAAATACACCACTCAAATCGACCGAGGCGGTAACCCGTAAATTTGCAAGTGTACTAAAGGTGCCGTTACA